>NZ_JAHDIG010000037.1 GCF_020630935.1 Bernardetia sp. | reverse complement strand
AAAACAGACCTTGACAATAGTTTTTATAAACTAAATTGTACTACTCAACTACTTACTTGTAGGGATAAAACATGCTCTTATCTCTACTACAAATAAAAAAGGAATTTGATAGTTGCTATCAAATTCCTTTTTGTTTTTGTCCAAATTCTAAAAATAGGAGGTTTCTACCAACTAATTTTCTCTTTATTTAAAAATGCTCCAATTCCCTTTTTGCAATCTTCGGTCATTCTTGCTTTGGCATTAAGCTCGGCAGCGTAGCGAAGCGCATCTGGAATGGTCTTTTCTTGTACATCTAAAATAGCTTGCTTGGTAAGAGCCATCGCCTCTTCAGAGTTAGTCTCACAAAGATTCTGACAGAAACCTAAAACAGTTTGTTCTAACTCTTCTGCTTCTACAATTTCAGTAACGATACCATACTGTTCTGCTTTTTCGGCTTTGATAAGATCCCCAGAAATGAGTAAATGTCTAGCACGAGCTTCTCCAATTTTGCGAATCAAGAAGTACATCACAATCGCAGGAACAAAACCAATCTTTACTTCTGTATAACCATATTTTGCTCTAGGAACAGAAAAAACAAAATCACACACCGAAACCAAACCACATCCCCCAGCAAGTGCATGTCCTTGTACTTGTGCAACAGTTGGCTTAGAGAGCATATAAATCTGTTCGTACAAATCTTTCAAAGAAGACGAATCACCCAAATTTTCTTGATAAGAGTTAGTTTGAAGAGTCTGTAAATATCCTAAATCTGCGCCTGCACAAAAAACATCTCCCTCTGCCTTCAAAACCACAACTTTTACATCTTTATCATTTTCAGCTTTTGAAAAACTATCTTTTAATTCTTCTACTAACTGGTCACTAAAAGCATTTCGTTTTTCTGGACGATTAAGTGTAATAAAAGCTACTCGGTTTTTGACTTCGTATTTAGTGTACATTTTTGAGTGTTGTGTTATTTTTGATGCGTTAAACTTGAAAAATCAAAGATAAAATGAATTTATATTTAATCAAAAATGAGCATTTGGCTTAGAATTTATTTTCTACATACTCTTTCTACCAAACTGCATCATAATTGTTTGACTATCGATAATGATAAACGTAGCAGAATCATTACAAATAGAGCTGAACATGACATTTTTTAGCTTTCTATCTTGCCCCTGTCTTTCATACAAATAAATTTTAGCCCCTTCTTCTCTAGTTTCTCCATTGTCTAAAAATACTATCTCTGGCTTAATTTCATATTCATATATTTTACTCAAAACATCGTTTACGTATTGTTCTACCTTTGTATCATCTTTGAAAATATAAGATAAAGTCGTATTACTACTTTCTGGTGTAGAGTAACCCGAGCTTAGTCTTGTACGATGAAAAGTATAAACCCAATCGTATTTTCCTATGATATATTCTTTGACTGTATCAATTTGACTTGTCATTCCTTCATCACAATCTAAAAAAAGAGTTTTTTCGTGTGCTTTTTCCACTTCATTTTTTGAACAAGAGAAAAAAAAATAGACAACATGCTGATACACAAACATTTTAAAATTAGATTAGATAATTTCATTTTCATTGATTAAATTTTAAACAAAAAATCTTCTTAAAGTACAACAAAGCTATATAAAAATAGCATATCATTGACCTTTAAGAAGATTAAATATTACTAATTAACTTTTAGCATAAAATTATTTTAAGCCATTTCTAAGTTATCTTGTGTTACAACTTCCTTATTCTCATTATCATCATCAGCTTCATCCTTCTCTACTTTCAAGTTATCAATAATAAACTCTTGCCTTTCTCTTGTATTTTTACCCATATAATAGGTAAGTAAATCAGAAATAGAAGTAGATTTATTCAAAATAACAGGTTGAAGTTTCATGTTTTCATCAATGAATTGTCCAAACTCATCTGGTGAAATTTCTCCCAGTCCTTTGAAGCGTGTAATTTCGGCTTGTTTACCTAACTTTTGCATAGCAGATAGTTTTTCTTCTTCCGAATAACAATAAATTGTCTCTTTCTTATTTCTAACTCTAAACAAAGGCGTTTCCAAAATATGTAAATGTCCTTTTTTTACTAAATCTGGAAAGAAATGTAAGAAGAAAGTCATCATCAAAAGACGAATATGCATTCCATCTACATCAGCATCTGTCGCCAAAACAATTCTATTGAATCGCAACCCTTCTAATCCGTCTTCAATATTTAGGGCATGAAAAAGCAGGTTAAATTCTTCATTTTCATAAACTACTTTTTTCGTCTGACTAAAACAGTTTAGAGGCTTTCCACGAAGTGAAAAAACAGCTTGTGTCTGTACGTCTCTAGCTTTTGTCAGACTTCCACTTGCAGAATCTCCCTCCGTAATGAAAATAGTTGTTTGTCTTTTTATTTCCTCGTCTCCTTTTTTATCATCGAAATGAACACGACAGTCACGCAATTTTTTGTTGTGCAGACTTGCTTTTTTTGCTCTTTCGTTCGCAATTTTTTTGATACCAGAAATTTCTTTGCGCTCTCTTTCCGACTGCAAAATACGCTTCAAAATTGCATCTGCTACATCCGAATTTTTATGTAAAAAGTTATCTAATTCTCTACGTAAAAAATCATTTACAAAATGGCGTACACTTGCTGAATTTGAATCAGGAGAAATATTTTGAGAACCTAATTTCGTTTTAGTTTGTGATTCAAAAACTGGTTCTTGAACTTTAATAGCAATCGCACCAGCAATAGACTGACGAATATCGGCAGCATCAAAGTTTTTACCATAGAAATCACGAATCGTCTTGACAATCGCCTCTCTGAAAGCTGCCAAGTGTGTTCCCCCTTGTGTGGTATACTGTCCGTTTACGAAAGAATAATAATCTTCTCCATAATCGTTGGTATGACTAAAAGCAACTTCAATATCTTCTCCTTTTAAATGAATAATTGGATAACGGAGCGATTCTTCATTTACTTTTCTCATCAAAAGGTCGTAAAGCCCTTTATCAGAGTGGTAATTTCTACCATTGTAGTTTATTGTCAGACCAGCATTTAAGAAAGCATAATTCCAAATCTGTTCTTCCAAATATTCTGGAATAAAACGGTAATTCTTGAAAATAGAATTGTCTGGTTCAAAAACTACGTAAGTTCCGTTTTTTGCATTTTCGTCTTGAATAGGAACATCGTTTTTCAAAACTCCTTTATCAAACTCAGCTAATTTTGCCTGTCCGTCACGGACAGATTTAATACTAAAATGGGTAGAAAGTGCATTGACAGCTTTCGTACCAACACCATTCAAACCTACAGATTTTTTAAAGGCTTCTGAATCGTATTTTGCTCCTGTATTAATTTTGGAAACACAATCGATAACTTTTCCGAGAGGAATACCACGTCCATAATCACGCACAGAGACTCTATGGTCTTCTATTTTGATTTCGATGCGCTTTCCATGTCCCATCACAAACTCATCGATACAGTTATCGACAACTTCTTTTACCAGTACATAAATTCCATCATCTTGCGCCGAACCATCTCCTAGCTTTCCAATATACATACCTGGACGTAATCGTATGTGTTCACGCCAGTCTAGTGAGCGTATGCTATCTTCATTATAGGTAGAATTTCCAGAAGAAGTATTTTGAGCCATATTTATATAAATTTCTATATTTTACCTTTATCTTATTTACATCAAATAAGCTACAAAGATGCTTATTTTTTTAAAAAATCAGATGCAGTAGTAGAATATTTTCAACTACCTTACAAAAATGCTAATTTATTTAGCAAAATCCAAATTTACACTCACTTTAAAGGATAAATTATTATCTCCATCTATTTAAAATTCACAAATATATTTTCTAATTCATCAAAGTCCATGAAAAGAATGTATTTTTGTGTTTTGATTAAAATATTACTAACTATTTGCTATAATAGACTGCTCTATCATTTGATGAAAAATACGTTTCTTTTTTATATAAAGTTTATTTGTTCACTTTTTCTTCTCTCTTCTTTATTTTCCTGTGCAGGATATCAAAACAATATTCTTTTTCGCACAGGAGAAGATTTTGATAACACAGCTTTCGACAAAGTAACAGCAGAAGCAGAACAAAATTATCGTTTAGCTCCCTTCGACTACATTACCATTCAAGTGTTCACTAACGATGGTGAAATTATGATTGACCCTACAGGCGAATTTGGTGAAGAAGTAACAGAAGGAGCAGGACAAATTTCTCGTAATCAAAACCAATTTGAATCAGACATTTCTGGTATTCCTACAGATATGAGCAGCAACATAGGTCTTGCTGGTAACAGGATGGATGGGTTTCTACGTAGATATTTGGTACAAGAAACAGGTGTTGCTGTACTTCCTATGGTAGGAAAAGTAAATTTAGCTGGACTTACACTCTATCAAGCTGATAGTCTGTTAGCAAAAAAATTTAGCACGTTTTATGAAGAACCTTATGTTATTACTAGGTATATCAATAAACGAGTAATGGTAATGGGAGCAATGGGTAACAAAATCATTACTCTTACCAATGAAAATATGACTCTATTAGAAGTGCTTACATTAGCTGGCGATTTTGATAATAATACGAGAGCAAATAAGATACGCCTCATTCGCAACGCCAGTACAGGCAATCCTGTGATGAAAAATATTGACTTAAGTACATGGCAAGGGTTGAAAAATGCAGAATTGATTATTCAACCCAACGACGTTGTCTATATAGAACCTCGTCGTAGAATAGGCTCAGAGTTTTTAGCAGACTTTGCACAAGTAGCTTCTGCCATTGGAAGCTCTGTAACTCTTATTCTGACAGTACTTTTATTACAAGATAGATTTAATAATCCTTAACATAGTATTATAATTTAGTAATATAAAAGAATTGAAAGTATTATTATCCTATTTAAAAATATAGATGAGCGACTTCGAAGAAAATCCATTTATCAACCCAGCACAAGCAGCAGAAGCTGAAGAAGATAATTTTTTAGCCGATTTTGATGTCTCCAAACTCATTAGAGTTTTTAGAAAAAATCTAGTGTATATTATCTTACTTTTATTTATTAGTATAGGAGTTTCTTGGATTGTATTGCGTTATACTAAGCGTGTTTATAAATCATCTTCTACATTAAAATTAGAGATGAAGGGAACATCTGAACTTCTAGGTAAAGGTATTTTTGCAAGTGATGAGAACACAACCAACTTTTTAGTTGGAGAAATAGAACTCATTTTATCTCGCTCAGTGTATGAAGAGGTAGTGGATGCCCTAGATTTAGATGTCAGTTACTTTGTAAAAGGTCGTTGGTGGTTCAATTACTTTGAGCGTTTTCAAGACAGTCCTTTTGAAGTTACACAGTATGAGGTTTATGATAACTCATTTTATAATCGTCCGTTGAGTGTACAGATTATAGATGAAGAAGAATTTGTCTTGACATACGAAACACAAACTGGAGAAAGCTTTAGCAAAATATATAAGTTCAATACACGTGTTAAAAATCAATACTTTACGCTTATTGTTTCTCCCACCAATACTTTTGATAGGTTAAGGTCTCCTAATGATAACTATTTTTTTACTTTAAACAGTTATGAGTATCAAATAAACTATATTGCTTCTTCTCTTACAGCAAATGTATTAAATCCAAAGGCTTATACTATACAAGTATCATTTACAGATAACAACCCTTATAAAGCTGCGATTATTACTAATAAAGCAGTAGATATATATTTTGAAAAAACACTAGAAAATAAAAATAAGGTATATAAACAAACCATCAATTACCTAGAAGAACAAGTTAAGATTGTACAAGATAGCCTAGAAAAGGTTGAAAAGAGAATAGACGATTATAGACAAGAAAATGGTATTGCTAATCAAGACCCCAATGAATACCAAGCTCTTATACAAAATATATTAGACGATATTAAAGCTCTACAAGAAGAAAAGTTAGAGATGGACAATGAGGTAAAACTATATAGAGAAATTTCTACACTCTTAGAAAACGACTCTACATTACTTGTAGCTCTTACTTACTCTTCAATACTAAAAAGCTCTGACTTAAAAAATAAGCTAGAAGAAGTATATGATGAAGTAAAAGAAAAGAAACTTATGCTTGAAAGAGTTACTAAAAAAACAGCAGCCTATCAGCAAAAAGAAAGAAAAATAGAGTTACTCAAGAAAGAAATAGAAAAAACAATCACTCTAAACCAACGTATTCTTTACGAAAAACTTAGCGAAATTGCTATCAATATATATAAACTACAAAGTTCTATTCCTTCCTCAGCTAACGCTATAGATTTAGAACTCAAAAAAATGATGCGCTATCAAGATTCCTATCAAAATAATTATAGTATTTTACTAGGAACATCAATAGAGACAAATATCACAATGGCAGGAACAGTAACCAACTATCAACGCCTTGCCAAAGCTATTCCAAGCACTACTCCTATTTATCCAGAACCTCAAATGTTCTACATTTATGGTTTAGCAGTTTGGCTTGCTCTTTCTGTTCTACTAATAGGTTTGAATTATATCCGACAAAACAAAGTGGACTCATTGGCAGAGCTTGAAAAACTATCTTCTGTTCCAATTTTGGGAATGATTCCTAAGTATAAAAAACAAATGGACTATTCACAACTGGTTATTCATAGAGAACCTAAATCTGCCATCAGTGAATCATTCCGTTCGGTACGTACAAATCTAGATTTTATGGGTAATATTTCCCACGATTCTGTGATTTCTGTTACTTCAACAACAAGTGGAGAAGGAAAAACTTTTATTGCTGTCAATTTAGGTGGAATTATTGCTCTATCACAAACTAAGGTAGTCTTATTAGACCTAGACCTTCGTAAACCAAAAGTACACTTGGCATTTGGAGTGGAAAATACTAGAGGAATGAGTACATTATTGATAGGAAAAACATCTATCGATGAGGCTATCAACCATAGTGATATTCCTAATTTTGATTTCATTACGGCAGGAGCTCAACCTCCAAACCCATCTGAACTTATTATGAGTGATAGATTTAAGGAACTACTCCAAGAGCTAAAACAACGTTACGATGTTATCATATTCGATATGCCTCCTGTTGGACTTGTTACAGATGGTATTATAGCAATGCGTCTTTCTGACTTACCTATTTATGTAGTACGTACAGAATATTCTCATCGTTCTTATGTCAGAGGTATAAATCGTCTTTATCAAGTACAAAACTTTAAAAAATTATCTATTATACTCAATGCAGCAACCAAAAGTACCGCAGGATATGGGTACGGATATGGGTATGGATATGGGTATGGATATGGGTATGGGTATGGATATTACGATGATGAAGATGAGACTATTCCTTTCAATGAGAGAGTGAAAAAATGGTGGAAAAAAACAAAACGAAAATTAAGCAGAAAATAAAATGATTTCATTATTTAGAAGAAAAGCAAAATCGTACGGCAATGTGCTACCAATTACAGTGGATATGCACTCACATCTTTTACCTGGAATAGATGATGGTTGTAAGTCTTTTGACGAATCTATTGCCCTTATAAAAGAGTTAATAGAATTAGGGTACAAAAAACTCATCTGCACACCTCATATTATGGGTGATTTTTACAGAAATACTCCTGAAATAATACTTGGTAAACTAGACCAGCTCACAGACATCATCAATCAGCTAGGACTAGATATAGAACTGGGAGCTGCAGCAGAATACTATTTAGATGAATCTTTTGTAGAACGCATAGACAATGCTGAAGAGCTTCTATGTTTTGGGAAAGAAAAATATGTTCTTTTTGAAACATCTTATATGAATGCTTCACCTCATACAGAGAATGTAATCTTTATGTTACAATCTTTGGGATATACTCCTGTTTTGGCACACCCAGAGCGTTATGTATATCTTTTTGAAAACTATAACGAACAGCTTCATAAGCTACATTCAAAAGGTGTTTTATTTCAAATAAACATAAACTCTTTGTCTGGTTATTACTCTCGCCCTTCGAAAAAAATTGCTGAATATCTGATTGATGAAGAATTAGTAAGTTTCTTAGGTACAGATATGCACGGAGAACGCCACTTCAAATCACTTGTAAAAAGTAGAGAAACTAATCATTATAAAAAAGCTCTTTCTCAGGAACTTCTCAACAACAAGTTATTAGAAGAATAATATATACCAATTTACCAACTTTCTCTATTTATTCTATTGACTGCAAAGGAATTGACTTTATTGCCTTTGCAGATAGTTGATGCTTTATGTATCTTTGCAAAAAATTACTTCTTTTCTTTAAGAAATTCCTATCTAAAGACTTATTTCATACAATTATTTATAAAAAAACAGAATTTACTTCATATGAGTGAAAATATCATTACCATCGAAAACGGCAATCTAAATGTACCCAACACTCCCACACTTCCTTTTATTGAAGGCGATGGCATTGGTCCTGATATTTGGAAAGCCTCTCAAGCTGTCTTTGATGCTGCTGTGGAGAAAGCATACGGTGGAGAAAGAAAAATAAACTGGAAAGAAGTGTTGGCTGGCGAAAAGGCATTCAATGAAACAGGAAATTGGCTTCCTTCTGAAACCCTAGAGGCATTTAAAAAATATTTAGTAGGTATCAAAGGTCCTCTCACTACTCCTGTTGGTGGTGGTATTCGTTCGCTCAATGTAGCTCTTCGTCAAGAATTAGACTTGTATGCTTGTTTGCGACCTGTACGTTATTTCAATGGTGTTCCTTCTCCAGTAAAACATCCAGAACGTACCAATATGGTTATTTTCCGTGAAAACACAGAAGATATTTATGCAGGAATTGAATATATGGCAGGAACAGCAGAAGCAGATAAAGTAAAAAAATTCTTGAAAGAGGAAATGAAGGTAAGCAAAATCCGTTTTCCTGAAACTTCATCTATCGGAATTAAGCCAGTATCAGAAGAAGGTACAAAACGTCTTGTTCGTGCTGCTATCAAATACGCAATCGCTCAAAATCTTCCTTCAGTAACACTTGTTCATAAAGGAAATATTATGAAATTTACAGAAGGAGCATTCAAAAACTGGGGATACGAACTTGCAGAACAGGAATTTAGAGATAAAGTATATACGTGGCAACAGTATGACCGTACAGCAGAAGCAAAAGGAACAGATGCTGCCAATGCAGAACAAAAAGCTGCCTTAGATAGTGGAAAAATATTGATAAAAGACTCTATTGCTGATGCTTTCTTACAACAAATTTTGCTTCGTCCTGCTGAATATTCAGTAGTAGCAACTCTCAACCTCAATGGCGACTACATTTCTGATGCGTTGGCTGCCATTGTTGGTGGTATTGGTATTGCTCCTGGGGCAAATATCAACTATGTAGAAGGTGCTGCTATCTTTGAAGCAACTCACGGAACAGCTCCAAAATATGCTGGTTTAGACAAAGTAAATCCGTCTTCTGTAATTCTTTCTGGTGTGATGATGTTTGAATATATGGGATGGCAAGAAGCTGCTGACCTTATAACTAAAGGACTAGAAGGAGCGATTGAATCTAAAAGAGTTACTTATGATTTTGAAAGACTGATGGAAGGAGCAACACTTGTTTCTTGTTCTGGCTTTGGTGAAGAAATCATCAAAAATATGTAATCTCATACACTATTTTTTATTCAGAAATTAAATTCAAGATTTTCAATTCTCAATTTTGAGACAATTTCTGTAACTTTATAGCGATACATTTTTTAATTCATAAAATGTATCGCTATTTTGTTAAGGCTTTTTTCTCTCAAAAGAATACTGAATTATCGTGATTTGGAATAGTTGTATTCGTTAATCACTTATCATTAATCACTAATTACTAAGTTTTATGCGTTTTTCATTTTTAAATAGTCTTGCTTGCACACTATTAATTTGTCTTTTTTCCTGTAACTCTTCTACTAAAGAAACTACTCAAACAGATGCAGACTCCCTAACAGCCGTAGAAAGTACAACTTCTTCTACCACAGAAAATACGAGTACAGAAACAACTGTTGAGTTTTCTCCTGAAGATGCCAACAAGGAAGGTGGTTTTTTCAATGTCTCTTTAGGAGATGCAAAATCTAGTGTAAAGACCAACCTTGCAGACAACGGTCTTTCTATGGACAAAGACAACGGCGTAACCTACATTATGGCAGGAAATACAGAAAATAATATTAGCATTGATTTAAAGGGAGGCACTTCTGGAGAGTTTCCTATTGGTAGTGCAGACGAACGCTCTGCAAATGTAAGTATTTCCCTTACGACTACCTCTGGTTCTATGGGCGCATCGCTGGCAAAAGGAACAGTAACTATTACAGAACTAGACGAAGAAAAAGGAACAGCCACAGGAAGTTTTTCGGGCAGTACAGATGACGGAAAAGATGCTTCTGGAGAGTTTAAACTGACATTAAAAAAGATGTAAACATCATCTTAAAGTTAGTACAAAGCTAAAAAGACTTCTATTTTATTGTAGAAGTCTTTTTTTTAAAACTACTGGCTTATTTCGGAAATTGCATCGTAAGACAATGCAGAGAGCCGTGCTGACGGATAATAGGAAGGCAGTTGATACCAATAATTTCTCGGTTTGGAAATACTTTTTGGATTTGAGAAAGAGCCAAATCATCTAACTTTTCATTTTGATAGGTTGGGACTAAAACAGCATTATTGATAATCAAAAAATTGGCATACGTAGCAGGCAAACGTCGGTTATCCTCTTCGTGATAGGCAGCAGGTGCAAAAGGTAAAGGGATGAGTTTATAGGAATTGTTATCTATAGTTTTTAGATTTTGTAGTTCCTCTTCCATTTTTTTCAACGATTCATAATGAGAATCTGTCTTGTCTGCTGGAGGAGCAACGTAACAAATCGTATTATTAGGACACAAGCGAGCCAATGTATCAATATGTGCATCCGTATCATCTCCTTCCAATGCGCCATTTTCCAACCATAAAATATGTTTTGCTCCAAAATACCCTTTTACCTTTTCTTCTATTTCTTCTCTTGAAAAACTAGGATTACGCTCTTTTGAAAGCAGACATTCAGAGGTGGTTAGGATAGTTCCTTTTCCATCAGATTCTATTGAACCACCTTCTAAAACAAAATCAACCACCTCAACTTTGCCTTTCAAATAGTTTTTATTTTTTAAATTTTGAGTAATCTTGTTGTCTTTTCCTGCTTCAAATTTATTTCCCCAGCCGTTGAATGTAAAATCTAAATGGATTTTTTCTGTCTTTTCTTCGTCATTTTCAAAAACTGTTATTGCGCCGTGGTCTCTTGCCCAAGTATCGTTTGAATCTATCTCTGCAAAAGTAATTCGGTCTAACTGTGTCTTATCTAAATTTTTAAAATGCTTTTCTGTTTCAGCCTTATCTTGACACACCAACAAAACCTTCTCAAAACGTGTGATTTGAGCGATAATTTCTACAAAAACAGGAATAACAAGTTCTAAATCATCTTTCCAATCAGAAGCTGCGTGAGGAAAAGTTAGCTGAACAAACGATTGTTCTTCCCATTCGGCAGGAAGACGGCGAGATATTTTTGGGGTATCAGACATAATCTAGGATAATTCTTAGAAATCAATAATGTTAAAAAAAATCAAATTCAAGTTTTCTTTACAGTAAAAATAGGGGAAGAGCTTTTATTTCTTCGTCATAGTTGCAAATCAAATCACAAAATTTATTTATCATCAAATTTAATAGAGTGCTGGACATGAACAGATATTTGCTATTCTGTGAGTCACAGAACAGGGAAAAATACTGTTAGTTGATGTTTTCAACAACTTTTTATCTTGTGTCCAATCCTCTACAAATTTAACTATTTCAAACTATGACACATTCTAAAACCATCACTTTTTTCATTTTATTTTTTCTTATTTCTTTTTCTGCTTTCTCACAAGATGATATTTCAGAAACTACTGATAAAAACCACAAAGAAATAAACACCACTGAACCAAAAACGATTTTTGGTAAAAACTCTACACAACGCAGTGGCTTTTTTATGGCTTGGGATACAAAAGCTACTCGTCTTGTTGGAGAGCCAGCCATCCTCACAGGAGGCAGAGTAGGTTGGAATATCAATGGAATTATGAATATTGGATTTATGGGACAAGGACTTGCGCCAACCGTACAGAAAACAATTTCTACTGATTTAATAGAAAATCAAAAAGCACGTTTATTGATGGGTTATGGAGGGATTACCTTAGAGCCTGTTATTGGTTCTCGTTTGCCTATTCATGTTACTTTTCCGACTACCATTGGTGCAGGTTGGGTAGGTTATGTAAAAGATTGGAAATATGAAAGAGCATACACCAACCACGAAGATGATTTGCTAGATGACGAAATTTTCTTTGTGCTTGAACCAAGTGCTATGGTAGAGATGAACTTGACAAAGATTTTACGTGTTTCAATGGGAGGAAGCTATCGCTTTACAGATGATGTCAAACTTTTAGGAACTGAAAAAAATGATTTAGAAGGATTTACATTTCAGTTTTCTGTGAAATTAGGAAGATTCTAAATGTGTATATCTTATAAATTAATCTTAAACAATAAACAGTTTCAAAAAATAAATAAGACCTCTTGATTATTCAAGAGGTCTTATTTTTATTTACACTGGCTTTAAAAAACGCATATATTTCTGTGTATCTTTTTTGAAAATAAATTAAACAATTAGTATATTTGTACTGTTGATAAGATATAAATAATAATGATGGATAGCTCAAGGAGAGATTATATCCATCATTATTATATTACAAGACATTAAAGATTCATTGTTTTCCTGATTGAATAGAAAAAGGCTCTTACATTTTGTAAGAGTCTTTTTGTGTTTTTACCTATTCAAAACCACCTTTACCGTATTTGTTCCAACAGCACCATCTTGCAGCGAACGAATATAAATTTTACAGATATACATTCCATTTTTGACATGTTCGCCTTCGTTGCCTCTACCATTCCAAGAAAGCGTTGAAAAACTCCCTTGATTATCTATAAAGTTCTGACGAATTGTTCTAACTGCTCTCCCCACAACATCATAAACAACCATCACTACCTCAATATCATCGCCTTTGCGTGTATGTGTAACATCAAAATTTACGCTGCTCCAAAAAGGATTTGGATAAGGTGTAATTTCAGTGAGTTCAATAGGTTTGTTTTCTACATAAAAATCAACTTCAATCGTAGTAGGATTAGAGTAGTTGTCCCAAACAGTAAAAGAAAGTGTGTGTTGTCCTACACTCAAATCTTCTAACGGAAAAGTAATTGTTCCTTTCGTATAACTTCCTTCGTCGTAAGTAAAATAGTCATTCAGAATAAACGTTTGAGAGGCTTCTCCATCCACAACAGCCGTTATTTCTCTTCCCACACCATATCCACTCAAATTAATTCCACTTTCATCACTCACTTCTGCCAACAAAACTGTATTTGAAGGAACTTTCGCACCAGAAACAAAAGTCTTGTCTTCTATCCAAATTTGCGCCGTTGGTGGTGTGTTGTCTGTGGGAGCATTATTGTTGCTTGCTCCAATCTGAATCCCATAAAAACCATTAGCATCTCTGTTTTGGGTTTCGTGCTGTGCATACATAGTTACTCTTCCTGCTGCTAAATTGTAATTTATGTCTTTAGAAACTACAAAGGTAATTTCAAATTTTCCTTGATTGATTGTAGCCTTTCCTTTGTACAAAACATTTTGCCAAGCATTGTAAAACATCGGTCTTGACTCATCGCCATACGTTCTAAGCTCGGCTGGTTTATCATAAATTACTACATCTAAAATTCCTGTAAAATCTGCACTTAAAGTGTTGTTATTTACAATTTCGCCTGTCAATGTAACTTTATCTAGTGCTTTTATAGATTCTGTTACTGTTCCATTTGCCTTTACCTCGGTAATGACAGCTTCTTCTTTTGGATAATTTAGGCGCAAAGCTGGGTCGCCCAAAAGCGTAAAATTTCGATTGAGTTTTGCAAGACTTTCATTTTTTGTCTTTCTAATAATATCTCCCAAACGAGGCATTTCTCCGTTGGGTAAACGTTTAAAAACATTACTATAAAATGCTTTTGCCAACACAAAATTTGTTGAAGCTGTTACAGGGCGTGTAGTGGTTACGAGCGCAATTCCTCCTCCGTCTTCATTTGTCATGAGACGCTCTCCAGCAGAAATAACATCTGGATTGTCGTAACGTCCAAACTCACAGGTTGCCGTAACAAATAAAGGCAAATTATCTAAATTTTTCCAATTAGAAATAGAAGCCAAATCTACCACAGCTTCTGTTGCTAAACTAGACTCCGAACCGTGTCCCATATAATTTACAATCAAAGAACCTTCATTTACATTCTGACTTAGCTTTTCACGTACTTTGAAAGAAAATTTTCCATTCGAAGTAGAAATTTGAGGAAAAGCATCAATGTATAGTTTTTCTGCTTGATAACCTTTATAGCTTTCAATAATTTCTATCATCTCTTCAGAATCTCTCATGTGAATATTATTGTCTCCATCGTCTGCTACAAAAACTACTTTATTTCGCCACTTTCCCAATGTTTGAGGAAGAGAATAACCTATAATTTTATCTACTACTTGGCTCGCTTGTGTAGCACTTCTGACAGGAATACGACCAATTCCAATATCTAAATCTTCTGTTTGAGTATTTGTTTCTTCTCCCCAAATTCCCTCATTATCTTCTAAAAGACCAAAAAAGTCTTCTGATGAAAATGTTTCGACAGGTTCTAAGGATTCCCTAGATTGATAAACAGGTACAAAATTATTATTTGATGAAATTCTATCTTTATAATCGTAGCTTGTATCTCCAAAAAGCAGCAAATAACGCAACTTATCACTATCATTTTTATATAAAAAACGAACGAAGTCACGAATAGCAGAAATATCTTGCTTTCCAGATGAAAATTCATTCCAAATCTGGTCAACAGTTACTACCAAAACTTCCAAATTATCATTTTCATTATGGAAGGCTGCCAATTTTTGAGCAGCATCTATAAAATCAGTATGCGTTACGATGACAAAATCTGGAGTAGGCAGCGCATGCAAATTTTGATTCGCTAAAGGCGTAATTTCCAAAGGTACAGGTAAGTCTGTATTTGTGTCAAAGGCTATTAGTTCATTTAGTGTATTACCTGTTCGAACTGTAAAAGCATTTAGATTGGATGTATTTTGTGGAATTTCTTGAATAGCAAATACATCTGTAATATTCCAAACACGCATAGAAGCAGGTTGTTGAGAAAACTCAAAACTACTCACTTCATTTTGAATAGAAGCTACAGAACGAAAATGTGTATTCTGTTTATAAAAAGATAAATTTCTTGTATAGGATAAAGTCAAATAATCTAAATGTCCGAAAGCTGTGTTATCTGTCTTGTTGTAAGCAACTGTTACAGGAAGTGTGCTAGACGAAGAGCTAATATTCGATTGGAAAGTAGAAGTAGTAATATCTCCTTTTTTAGAATAAGTAGAAATTATAGAAGCAGCAATCGGAAGAGTGCCAATATTTTGTCCAGCTATTGAAACTGTGTATTCACTCGGACGAGAAGAATACGCCATCGCAGAAGCACGCAATAACACAGGACGAGAAGTAACCAAACCTTCTCCCTCAAAATTGATAGTTGCTTCAGTTACAAAATCAAAACGCTCTCCAAACCACATCCTGCCCGAACCTCCACCACCAGAGTTTCTCAAATCGCCAATAATGTTTACTTCGTCTAGTTCGTGATGAGCTATTTCATCGTAGGTAGTAATTTTTGTTCCTCCATTCAAACTTTCAGCTGTTTGGATTCGCTTTCCTGCTTGGTTTCCCACTTTCAAATAGTAATAATTAAAATCATCATACAGATTTTTTTCAAAACTAAATTTTAGTGCATCATTACTTTGCTCATCGTATTGATAACTGTCTGCTGCTTGGGCATAAAACAAAATATAGTCTCCTTGATTGAATGTGCCATCTCCTCCAAGTTCTAAAAAAATAGCATTTTCCCTTAGGTCTGAAATTCTATCAACTGCATTTGCTTGTGGCAACATTCCACCACCGTTTCCAAAAAGTTGAATATTATTTGGATTGATAGTAGAAGGATTTAAACCTGCTTCTTGGAGGGCTTGAAAAGTAATTTTATGAATACCATTTTGTTCTATTTTTAGCTTCAAAATTTGTCCATCTGCAAGCACCGAGTTTTGAGCAGAAGTTATTGGAATGATAGAGAACAATAATAAAACAAGGGTAGAATATTGGATAAGCTTGGATGTATATTTTAAATTATGAAAATTCATAAGATATATTTTTTATTTGGAATCGCTGGTATTTTTCTTTAAAAACAGTTGATTATCAATGGTTTGATACATTATACAGTCTGTAAAGATACCACTTTTTGCACTATTTTTTTCTTAAATTCTTTAAAAGGTAGCTTTCTTAAGTAGAGTAAAAATTATCTTTTTCATAAAACTAAAACCAAAATCAGCACCCAAAAGTTAGAGAAGGCAACACAAACAAATTGTGTAACTTTTTAAACTACCTTTTTATGAAAAATTTTCTCTCTCTTGTCTTACTTTTTTCCTTCTTAGGCTTTTCATCTGCTGTTTTTGCCCAATCTGATAAAATTGATTTAAAAGAAATCAACAAAAACCGTCTTGCATTCGAAAAAAAGTCTATGTACGTTTTGGGAGGCTGGTCAGTGGCTAACTTTACCTACAATGGAGCAGTACTGCTAGGTGGTGTAAAAAATGGAGAAGCTAAATACTTCTATCAGTCTAATATTTATTGGAATACTATAAATTTTGCACTGGCAGGAGGAGGGCTTTTATTTGGCAAACGGAATACAGCTTTGAATTATTCTCAAACGCTCAAAGCCTATCATTCTACACAAAAAGTTCTTCTATTCAATGCAGGCATTGATGTAGGATACATAATGACAGGTTTGTATTTGAGAGAACGAGCCAAAACCAGAACAGATATAAAAACTACGAATCAATTTCTAGGTTATGGAAAATCTTTGATTGTGCAGGGAGGTTTCTTATTATTGTTTGATGCAAGCACATATTTATTGAGTAAAAGACAGTCTGACCGTCTATATGACATTCCTGTTTCATTAGCTCTTGCTCCTAATCATTTACAGTTTACGTATAGATTTTAGAAAAGCAAAAAACCAACTCTCTAAAGATTTAGAAAGTTGGTTTATATATTTTGAAAAAATGAAATACTGATTATTCTTCTTCGCTTGAATCAGCGTTGTCAGCTTTCTTTTCTTCTACTTTTTCTTCGCTTGTAGCCTCAGCAGTTGCTGTTTGTGCAGTGTCCTCAGAAGATTTTTTCTTCTTACGACGACCACGACGAGTACGTCCACTAGAGCTTGCTTTGTCTTGTAGCATAAGTTCGTTGTAATCTACAAGTTCGATAAAACAAACATCAGCGTTATCACCCAAACGAGGCAAACTAAGTTTGATAATGCGTGTGTATCCACCTGGACGCTCACCCACTTTACGAGCTACTTCATTGAAAAGCTCTTTGGTAGCTTCTTTATTTTGAAGGTAAGAGAAAACAACACGTTGGTCGTTTTGAGTTCCACCCTTCGCACGAGTAATCAAAGGTTCTACATATTTGCGTAATGCTTTCGCTTTAGCAGTAGTTGTTTGAATACGTTTGTGTAATATGAGAGAAGCAGCCATATTAGAGAGCATCGCCTTACGGTGAGACGATGTACGCCCTAAATGATTGAATTTTTTTCCGTGTCTCATTTTCGTATAAGTTTGGACAAGTTTTGAGTTAAAGAAAAACTATAAAATCAAACCTTGCCTAGAGTTCTGTATTAAGTACCAGTAATAGAACAGAGCTTTAAATAATATTCTAATACAGCTTAGAAAAAAGATTAGTCTTCGTCTAATTTGTATTTGCTTATGTCTAAACCAAAAGTAAGTCCCAAATCAGATACAAGTTGTTCCAATTCAGTAAGTGATTTCTTACCAAAATTACGGAATTTCATCATATCAGAAATTTCCAAACTTACAAGGTCGCCAAGTGTACGAATGTTTGCTGCTTTAAGACAGTTGTAAGCACGAACAGACAAATCCATTTCTGAAAGAGCTGTTTTGAGTTGCTTACGCATTCTTACAAACTCTTCATCTACTTCCTCCTCTTGTTGTGTCTCCAAATAATCAAGCGTAATGTTTTGGTCTGAAATAAGAGCCAAATGACGCATAAGTAAGTGAGCTGCACTTTTAAGAGCATCTTCTGGGTGGATAGAACCATCCGTCTGAATATCAATTATGAGTTTCTCATAATCTGTTTTTTGCTCAACACGAGTATTTTCGATGCTATATGTTACATTTTTGATAGGTGTATAGATAGCATCTATTGGAATGTAGCTAGAAGAATTTTCTGCTTGACGATTTTCCTCAGCAGGAACGTATCCACGTCCTTTGTCTAAGAAAAGTTCAAGTTCAAGTTCTACTGATTCGTCCATGTGACAGATTACCAATTCTGGATTCAATACCTCAAATTCGCTAGTAGCATCTGCAATATCTTTTCCTGTTAGCTCTGACTTTCCAGAAAGCTGAATGCTTATTTTCTGGCTAGATTCGTCTTCTACTACTTTTTTAAGACGCAACATCTTTAAGTTCAAAATGATTTCGCTTACATCTTCTACAACGCCTTCAACGGTAGAAAACTCATGTAAAACTGAACCCATTTTGATACCGATGATTGCATATCCTTCTAAAGAAGAAAGTAATACACGACGAAGTGCATTACCAACAGTTACACCATAACCGGGTTCTAATGGTTTGAATTCGAAAATACCGTGAAAATCATCGGCTTTCTCCATTACCACTTTGTCGGGCATTTGAAATGCTAATACTGCCATAGAACTTACTGTATATTTTGAAGTGTTTTTTTAAAGAATTGATAACCTATTTGTGTCCTAAAATAAATTAGGTAGGAAACAGTTTTTCAACTGTACTAAATATATCCTAAGCGAATAGAATATATAAGCTAGGATTATTTAGAGTACAATTCAACGATTAAACGTTCTTGAATGTTCTCTGGAATTTCCTCACGCTCTGGAAGCATCATAAATTTGCCTTGAAGCTCTGCATTGTCCCACTCCAACCAAGAGTAACGATTTACTCGTCCACTCAAGCTATCAGTAATTACTTGCAAAGATTTTGATTTCTCACGAACGCCAACGATATCGCCAGGGCGCAATGAGTAAGAAGCAATATTTACAATTTCTCCGTTTACGGTAATGTGCTTGTGAGAAACAAGCTGACGAGCAGCTCTACGAGTAGGAGCAATTCCTAAACGATACACTACATTATCCAAACGTGTTTCTAAGAATTTTAAAAGGTTTTCGCCTGTTGAGCCTTGCGCTCTTACTGCGTGCTTAAATACGTTCGAAAACTGACGCTCAAGTACACCGTAAGTATGTTTTGCCTTCTGCTTTTCCATAAGCTGAACTGCATAATCTGATACTTTACGACGACGACCTTTTCCGTGCTGACCCGGCGGATAAGCTTTTTTCTTAAGGGCTTTGCTTGGTCCGAAGATAGCTTCTCCGAAACGTCTTGCAATTTTTGCCGTAGGTCCTGTATAACGTGCCATACTGTTTGTATTTTTCGTTTTTACGAAAATTAAAAATAAATTCTAAAAGTAAAAACCATAGTAGATAAATTTAGAGTAATAAGTACAAAAATTTATCGGTTCTTACAGTCGTAAGCTAAACGGGGTATTCTTTTCCTTCTCTACGTTACTTATTTTTTTGATTGTTAAAATTAAGAATGATAATTACTGTCAAACTTAATTAAATCTCTTAGAACACAGACGATTAGAGAAGGTCTTTAACTAATCCGTATTCAAAAAAATAAGAGTTGCCGAGCCATTTTGATTTATTATTACATATATCCTAAAAGCACGCAACAAGGGAGAATATCACCTATCGTTTCAACTCACTATCTAACTCTTTTTACGCTAGAGCTAGTAGAAGCGAGATAGAGTACACTATCTATTTTTTTTAGCCTTTCCTCTGTGTAAAGCTCAATGAAATTATCTAACACTTGTAAAAGTGTAATGACAATTACAATTATACTCTACGACGTTTTGGAGGACGACAACCATTGTGAGGAAGAGGAGTTACATCTTTGATAGCTGTAATATCAATACCTACACTATGAATTGTACGAATAGCTGCCTCACGACCAGAACCTGGTCCTTTGACAAATACTTCTACTTTACGAAGACCCAAGTCATACGCTTTTTGAGCGCAATCACGAGCTGCAGTTTGAGCTGCATAAGGAGTGTTCTTTTTAGAACCTCTAAAGCCCATTTTACCTGCTGTTGCCCAAGTGATAACTTGACCTGCTTCGTTAGTCATAGAAATAATAACGTTGTTGAAAGATGCTTTGATGTGGGCTTGCCCTACTGCACCAACTTTCACTACTCGTTTTTTGGCTTTGTCTTTACGCTTTTGTGCCATAAGTTTTTACTTTTAAGCTGCTTCTGAAAATATATCACTAAAGATATAATTTTCTCCACTAGACTTTTTCTTAAAATAAGAGTTATTATTTCTTTTTGTTTGCCACTGTTTTTGGTTTTCCTTTACGAGTACGTGCATTTGTTTGAGTACGCTGTCCTCTTACAGGAAGTCCTTTACGATGGCGCAAACCACGATAACAACCGATGTCCATCAAACGCTTGATGTTAAGTTGTATTTCGGATTTTAGTTCACCTTCTACTTTGAAGTTTTCGCCGATATATTCACGAATAGCTTTTGCTTCATCGTCTGACCAATCTTTAGCTTTTTTGCTGTGATCAACTCCTGCTGCATCCAAAATCTCTGCTGCACGAGTATTTCCAATACCAAAGATGTATGTCAAACTGATGACTCCACGCTTATTATCTGGAATATCGACACCTTGAATCCTTGCCATATTAGCTGAATAATTCTAAGTGATGATTAAATTAATATAAAAAGGTTACGAAATTTTTGAAATAAACTTTTTTATTTCAATCTATCTATTCCAAAAAAAACAAAATTAACCTTGACGCTGCTTAAAGCGAGGGTTTTTCTTGTTGATAACGTAAACTTTTCCATTGCGACGTACGATTTTACAATCTGCACTACGCTTTTTTACGGAAGCTCTAACTTTCATAGTTGAAAAGTTTATTTATATATAAAGAAAAAAGAACATCGCCTCTAGTTTTTGTTTTAATCAGCAACAATTAATTTACAAAACTAAAAACGACCTACATTTTATTTGTAGCGATATACGATACGGGCTTTTGTTAAATCATACGGAGACATTTCCAACTTTACTTTATCTCCTGGAAGAATTTTGATATAGTTCATACGCATTTTTCCAGAGATATGAGCTGTTACTTCGTGTCCGTTTTGAAGTTCAACACGAAACATTGCATTTGATAATGCTTCTGATACTGTTCCGTCTTGTTCGATGCTATCTTGTTTAGCCATAAGATTAAACTTAAAATTTAGATTATAATTTAAATAAATACTGAAGTATTAGAATTTAGATAATAAATAGAAGATTAAAATAATTGATTCTTTAAAACAATTAGATATATCTATTTAATAGAGGCAGAACAAAACTATTTAATAAAAAACCAATCTTTTTTAAGAAATAAGAATTATTTTTTCTAAATTCAGCACTTTCATTTTTATCGCAAAAGTATAAATTAAAGCCTAAATTTTGTTGTCCACCCGCTTTTTAACGAACTGCAAAGTTAAGATTTATTTTTGAGTTATACAAAAAATCTATAAAAATAAAAATTTATTTCTCTTCTTTTTTAGCTTTAGATGTTTTTGTAGTTGTTTTCTTAGTTTTTGCTGGAGCTTTTTCTTCGGTCTTTGCTTTTGTAGCTTTTTTTGTTGTTTTCTTTGGCTTTTTTTCCTTGCTATCTTTGGCTGTTGTTTCAGCTTCTACCATAGCATCTACTTTCTCTTCTACCTTTTTTGCCTTCTTCTTATCTTTTGGCTTTGCTTCCATTTTAGAGATAGTAACTGGCTCTTCTGGATTTTCCTCTAGCTTGTCTTGGCTTTCCTCTCTTTGTTCTACAACAGCTTTTTCATCTTCTTCGTCCTCTTCTTTTTGAGCTGGGTCTATAAGTTCTGGAGCATGTTCTGCCAAAATATTATACCACATTACGAGCTTTTTAATGTCAGAAGTATAAACACGGTCTTTGTCCCATTCTGGCAAAATATCATTCAGAAGCCCTTTAAGTGCTTTGTTGTCTGATGTTTTTACATCTAAGTTGAGCGCATATTTGTCATATATCTTATGAAACACATCTTGCAAAGGCACAGAACCTTCTTCAGTAGTTGTGTAGATAGAAATTTCTTTCAAAATAGAAATACGATGACTTGCATCTGCCATAATTTTGGAGCGACCTCCTCCAATAGCTTCAATGATTACTCCGTTACGAGTAGGTTTGAGAATTTGATAAAGTCCTGGTTTGCCCGAAATAACGGCTACTTCTTTAAGTTTCATATATAATTAATGAACAATTGAAAATTGAAAATTGAAAATTTGGTTAATATAGATTTCTACTTTTTTATCAATATAAAAAATAGGTACTATAAAAATTTAGCCTATAAATAAACGCTTTTTGTTGTCTAAAATTTTGTTTAAAATAAAAAAGATAGCGTTTTCTTGTACACAACACAAGAGCGCAAAAATAATAAAAATAAAATAATTTTCTGATTTCGTTTTGTGTTACTTCTTAGGTCGCTGTGTTTTTCTTTTAGAATTTGTCTGCGAAGATGTTTTTTTACCTCTTTTTTTAAATTCTGTTTTTGAGTTGGGAAATGGTACAGTGTGTTTAGATTTTGTTGCTTTTTTCTTCTTTGTAGATGAAGATGGTATTATTGAAATGGCAACTTCCTTTGTCTGATTTTTTTCGTTTGACTTTTTCTTCGTTTCTATTTTTTCTACCTCTGTAGTGTTTTGCTGTTCTTCTGTTTGTTCTTTTACCTCTTCTAAAACTGTTTTATCTACCTTTATAGGCTGGATTTTGGCAAATTTTTCTTTTAAAGCCTTATTATATTTCTCTATATAGTTCAAAATATCTTCTGTTCCTTCATTTTTCACAGAAGAAGTAATAAAATGAGGTGGTAGGGCTTCCCAACCCGATTTCAAAACCATTTCGTAACGTTCTAAAGATGCCACGATTTTACTATTGTTGAGTTTATCAGATTTAGTAAAAATGATAGCAAATGGAATCTGATTTTCTCCCAACCATTCTAAAAACTGTAAATCTATTGGTTGTGGTTCGTGCCTTATATCTACCAAAACAAACGTTATTACCAAGTTTTCTCGCTCTGCCAAATATTCTGTAATCAAGCCTTCAAAATCTCTGCGTTGCGACTTACTCACTCTAGCCCAGCCATAACCAGGTAAATCTACCAAATACCAACTTTCATTTATAAGAAAATGATTTATAAGTTGTGTCTTTCCTGGAGTAGATGAGGTTTTGGCAAGATTGCCATGATTCGTCATGGCATTGATAAGCGATGACTTACCTACGTTGGAACGTCCAATAAAAGCATATTCGGGAAGATGAGGCGACGGACAAGTCTTTACAGAAGGGTTACTCTCTAAAAATTTGGCAGTATTGACTTGCATAATATTTTAATAGATAATAATTGAAATAGATAATAAATAGAAGAACAAAGTTCGCCAATTTTATATTCATGGACAAAAATTAAAAAGCCATTCCCCCAAAAGAGAATGGCTTTTTAATAGATTGAAAGCTGTTTTTTGCTTAAAACAAAGCTATTAGAAACCCTATAAAAATGCCTACCCAAAGAATATCCATAAAGTGCCAATAGATAGTAAGGAGTTGTAGCTTTACTTTTTCATAAGGATTAGTAACTGTAATGAGAACCTGAACAGCATCATCAGCTGTGTCTGTGTACTGATTGGTAAGATAGGCTGTATAAATAAGTCCTCCCATTAGGTGTATCATGTGAAAAGCAGAGATGATATAGAGATAAGAACCAGCTGTTTTTCCTTCCAAATAGATTTTGTTTTGGTGAAGTTCGTATCCTCCAATAATTTGTAGAGAAAGAAAAACAATACCTAATCCGAATACAGTTAATAAATTATTCCTTAATTTTTTAAAATTGTCTTTATAAAACTCTTGACGTGCTTTTTCCAAGAAAAAACTACTGCTTACAATAGCTACCGTACTGATAAAAAAGGCATAAGGAAACTGAATTGGATGTGTAACTGATTTTATCAGTGATTCATTGAAAAAGAGTAGCATCAAAAGTGTAAATGCCATAAAGATTCCCATCACTCCCAAATACATCATCATGACGTAAGGGTGTTGTTGCTCCATCTTTTCAAGAGTAGTTTTTTTCTCTCTTATATTGGTTTTTTCTTGCTGTTGCATAAAAACACTAGCTATTTTTTTATTACAAGAAAAGATAAATAATAGTATGTCTTTGTCTTGTAAGTTGGTGGATTGTCTGTATATTTTGGTAGTTATTGAGCAAACTTGAACAAAGTTTTGCTATGAATGTATAATAAATTATAACACGTATTTGTTCAAATAAACTTCACAACGAAGATACAATTTTTTCACTAAAAAAACGAAGCAAACAGCTTGATTTTTAAGGAGTTTAAAATATGAGCTGTACCTTTTAATCGTTTTTCACTAAAAAACATAAACATGCTGTGAAGCCTACATAACTTGATTGTACTCTTTCTATTAACAGAGACACGCAAAGTTGGTTTTGAGTTGCTTCAAAAAAAACTAAAATATATAAAAAGTTAGCTCAACTTCATTCCCATTACCAAAACATCATCTATTTGTTTATGACTACCTTTCCACCTTTCAAAAACATCTGCCATTCGTTTTTCCTGTTCTGGCATTGGCAAATGAGAAATTTCTAAAAGAAGCTCTCTAAAACGCTTTGTCATAAACTTTCTACTATCTTTTCCACCAAACTGGTCTTGATAACCATCCGAAGCAAGATAAATAGTTGTTTCAGTAGTGAGATTGATAGTATGAGGAGTATAAATTCGCTCCCTTGAAACAGTTCCACCTACTGGGATTTTATCTGCTTTGATAGTTTGTAGTTCTTCATTTTGAATAAAATAAAGTGGATTCATTGCTCCTGCATAATGAAGTTGATTTTGAGCTTTGTTCCAAACAACGATGGCAATGTCCATTCCGTCTCGGTTGTCGGATTTGCTTTGTTTTAGAGCTGAAAAAATATAATTGTGTAAATGTGTTAGTATAAGTTCTGGAGAAGTGAGTTTTTGCTGAAAAACAGCGTCTGAAAGTCCACTACTTCCTAGCATAGACATAAATGCCCCTGGAACTCCATGTCCTGTACAATCAGCTACTGCAATGATAATTTTATCTTCTACTTTTTCTATCCAGTAAAAATCGCCACTGACAATATCACGAGGTTGATAAAAAATAAAATGCTTTGGAATTTGCTGTTTTACACGCTCTTCCATTGGTAAAAGGGCTGTCTGAATGCGCTTTGCATAATTGATACTAGAAACAATATTTTTATTCTGCTCCTCAATTTGCTGATTTTTAGTATCTAACTGGTCTCTTTGCTGTACAATTTCTTCATTTTGTTGTTGAAGTTCAGTATTTACTTGCATTATTTGGTCGGTACGCTCACGAACCATATTTTCCAAGTGTTCATTTTGCTTTCTTAGGCGATGCGTGTAAAGACGTGTAGAGCCAAAAATAATTCCTGCACCGAAAACAAAATATAATACGAATGCAAGTGTGGTTCTGTGCCAAGGTGGTAATACCTCAAACTGATAAGTAGCTTCTGTACTTTCTTGCCCTAAATAGTTTTTAGCTTTTACTTTGAAAGTGTATTTTCCTTCTTTGAGATTGTTGTATTCTTTGACGTTTAGGCTTGTCCATTCTGACCATTTTTCATCTAAGCCTTCTAAGAAATAAGCAAACTGTATTTGCTTTTCCTCAATAAAAAATGGTGAAGCGACGTTAAAAGCAATCGCATTATTATCAAAAGTCAGAGAAAGTAAGTCTTCTTTAGGCTGATTTGCTAAGACGATATTTAATGTTGAATCATTATCCAATTTTTGAGTTTGAACAAAATTACCATCAAAGATAACAGAATCTTTTCCAATTTTGATTTGACGAATATAGGTATTGAAATTTTCTTGACTAGCACTCGTAATTTCTGATTTTGACATATCAGCTCTCAAAACACCTACACTTGTGCTTACCCACACTATATTTTTGTCATCTGGGTCTGAGTAAATGCCTCTTACAACATATTTGCCTAGAGACTGCTCTAAAAAATTATCTCTTTGGTAGCCCTTCTCTGTTTTACGAAACACTCTTACAAAAAACTCTTGCGCTTTAAAAAGCCAAATAGAACCTAAGCTATCTCTTGCCATAATCAAATTTTCATCACTATATGGAGATATAACTTGACTTAGCTCTGGATAATATGTTTTTTTATACTCTGAGTCTAACTTGAATGTAGAGTCAAGGCTACCATTATATAATAAAAATTCTCCATCATAGTAACCTACATAACTACTATCATAAGGTAAAATAGTTACTTCTTCAGTAGGTAAATCTATTTTAAAAGGACGTCTTCTTTCTCTTGTTACAGACCAAATATCTCCCTGTATTATGCTTGTAACACCTCCTATTATTTGTGTTTCTTTTAATGATTCTATAGGCTGTATCTGTGTTTGGTTTTCCTCATAATTGATATATCCAATACCTCCAAATAATGTCCAAACATATATCTTATTAGGTTGGGATATATGATTTGCTACCCCTCTAATTCTAAATTGAGTCCCTGCTTGAAGAATGTATTTTACTTTCCAACCTCCTGTATCGTTTCTCACAATTTCATACACCCCATTGATATTTCCAACAAATAAATGCTTTTTATCATCTTCTAGGGTTAGTATTCCAGCAATATGATTTTCTATATTAGTGCCTTCAACAGGCTTCCAAAGATTATCTTTTTCATCTAAATATAATAAATTGCTTATTGTGGCAGCAAAGTAGGTGTTTTGAAATTTAATAATATTATCAGTCGTACTTCCCAAAACTCCTTCTCGTTTTGTCCAAACACTAATGGGTGCATTGATGTCTATTTTATTAATGCCATTGTAAAGTCCTGCCCAAAGTTGATTTTGCTGGTCTTGTGTAGTTACCATTACAATATCATCATTCAAACCCTCAGCAGTAGATATATTTTTGATTATTTTTCCTTCTTTATTAAGAATAAACAGTCCCTTTCTTACTGTTCCAACAGCAATATTTCCATTGTTGAGCTGGTGAAAGTTAAGGGCTTGTGCAGTACTAATTATTTGTGCTTCATTAGGGGAAAGCAGTGGTTTGGTTTCTTTTGTTTTTATATCATATACCCAAAGATTATCAAAGACTGTTAGAATTAAAAATTTATCCTTCCCAAGCTCTTCAATTTGATAAGGTCCTTGTTGTGAAGTAATAGTAATGGTAATAGAATCTGTTTGTATACCCTCAAAGTCATAAACCGTAATTTTTCCTTCTTCTTGTGATTGAAAAATTCTTTGTGGAGTTATGAATATACGTTTTTGACTAGGCAGTTCAAATTTTTGTGGTTGTAGCTCGCCATTTTCAAACTTATAAACTTGACTGATTCCATCAAATATATTAGGAGTAGAACTTGTAAGTATAAAATATATTTCTTCGTTAGCTTGGTGTAGTCTAATTTGTACTCGTCCACTTTGTCTAATAGAATCTGGTAAATTAAAATTTATTGGCATCACTTCCCAAGCTCCTGTTTTAGTATTTGGACGTAGATAAGATGCACAAGTTAAAAACATATCTACAAAGAAAATATTTCCATTTTTATCTTCTTTTATAGTATTGACATACTGACAAGGCACAGGAATTTTATTCCAAGATACTCCATCGTATTCCAAAATACTTCCATCAGTAGAGCTTACATATAAAAAACCTCTTTTACTCTGCATGACTGCACGAATATCAGGAGCTCCATTGTAGTCGGATGGATTAAAAACTTCCATTGGAGGTGTTCCCTCTTGTGCAAAAGTAGGAGAGACAAATAATAATAATAAAGTAAGTAGTAAGTAGTGTTTATATTTCATTCCGTTTGCTGGTAAAATCTGATGAGGCAATTTTATTTTTATCTGAAAGCAGAGTAAAAAAATGCTTTTACTAAATTTACTTGTTTAGTATCTCAATCAGAAATATAATTACAGATAAACTAATTGTTTTTGAGTGATTTAAGATATTTTGATAAAATGATAAGAAATTACAAATATTCCTTAATCAAATCGTCTAGTTTGTCCTGTCCATCTAAAATAAGCTCTGCAAACTCCCTAAATGCACCTTCTCCTCCTTTTCTTTCTGTGATGTAATCTACCCTCTTGACTACTTCACTCATAGCATCTTTGGGAGCAGCACTCAGTCCACAGCGCATCAAGATAGGTAAGTCTATCCAATCATCCCCGATATAGGCTATATTTTCAGGGTTTACTATGTTGTCCTTTAAAATAGTCTGAAATGTTGTTAGTTTAGCATTTTTACCTCCTTTTCCGTGATAATGAAAATCAAAATTAAGTTCTTCTAACCTTTTCTTAACTACTTCGGAGGTTCTGCCAGTAATTGCTCCCACCTTAAAACCTAACTTTTGAAGAGGCTTAATGATAAAACCATCTTTTACATTGAAGTGCTTGTATTCTAAAAAATTGTCATCATAAATAATTTTTCCATCTGTCATTACACCATCTATATCAGTGAGAATGATTTTAATATTTTGTATTTTTTGTTTTAGAGAATTATCCATTTTTATTTGATATTTTTTAAAGTAGATTAAAAGAAAAATCCGTGTTTAGACATTAACAAACACGGATTTTTTTGAATAAAGAATACTTTTAGTCGTCATCTTCTTCTGTTGCTGCTTGTTCGCTTTCAAACTCAATTTCTTTTAAAAGATAAGATGTTTGGTTATCCATTTTTATTAGCTCTACTTCTTCTTTGTATTTCTTGCCATTACGAGTTACATCTACAGTAAGTTGTACTGCTTTCGTTCCATCAGCTAGAGTTTCTAATTCTACTGTCTGCACAGCATATTTTTCAATAGCTCCCTTAGATTCTTCCTCTTTTTTCAAGAGAGCAAGCCACTCTTTATCTGAGAAGTTGGGATAATTTTCTTTATCTACCAATGCTAATGTATTTTCATACAAACCTTCTTTTTGAAGTCTATAAAGTTCGATTGCTTGATTGGTAGCTTCTTGTTTTTCAGCATAATCTAAATTTTCTTGCTCAGTATTGGCTTCTGCATTGACTACTTGCTGAATTTCTGTATCTGCTGATGTATTTTCAGTTGTTGGTGTTCCACAGGCATAGAAAGACAAAGGAACAGCAACTATGAGTGATTTTAAAAACAATGATTTCATAATCTAAAGGGGTTTGATTAGTAGTTTTGATGAACTAAAATGAAATTTAAGGAATAAAATCAGAACTCTAACCAAGAAAAGCATTCTTTTCGATGTATTTTTGCAAAAAATAGATTTGTATTTTACAATAAAAAAAATAAAGTTATAAAACTATGGGAAGATTATTAGCCATTGATTATGGGCAAAAACGAGTAGGACTCGCCGTTTCAGACAATGATAAAATTATTGCAACAGCACTAGAAACAGTAGCTGAAAATGAGGTGTTAGATTATTTAAAGGAGTATGTAGAAAAAGAAAATGTAGAAATTTTTGTATTGGGAATGCCTAAAAGACTAGACAACTCACCTTCTAGCAATGCAGCAGCCGTAGAAAAATTTCAAAAGAAATTAGAAACCATTTTCCCAGACATTCCTATTTCTTTGGAAGACGAACGTTTTACTTCTTCGCTTGCCTTAGATGCAATGATTAGTGGAGGAATGAGTAAAAAAAATCGTCGTAATAAAGCTAATGTAGATAAAATAAGTGCCGTTTTGATTTTACAGACCTATATGGAGAGAACACAAAGCTATTAAATGAATTTTAGGGAAAGCACTTAGTCTTAATACTTTCCCTAAGACTATTGTGATACGTTTAGATGAGTACTAATCTAACTCTGCTCTTGAAAACAAATCCTGTATGAGTTTTTCATTTTCACAGGCTTCTTTAAACTTCAAACTAAACTCTTTTAGAGCTTCTTTATCAGAGGAGTAGGCACAATACATACTCCCCTCAGGGTCAAAACGTATAACTTCTGTCCACTCAGGTTGCTTTTCTTCTAAAAATACTCGTGCCAACGAAGCCCAATCGTAGCCACCACCTTCAAATCCTTCATCAGCTCGTGTCTCAAAAATTTCTGTTTTGTATTCTCCTACAGTCAAACAAACTGATGCACTTGTTTCGTGGTCTGTCCAAAAAAATGGCTTTATTTTATTTTCGAAATCTGTATTTTCCATAGCTATTAAAAATTTTGTTTGGTATGATTAATTTTCATAAAACTAATATTTTTTCTGTTCTAATAAAATCAAATCACTTTAGCAAAAGCAAGGACTCATAAACTCTAATTCAATTTCAATGTTAATTTGTCTGAAAACTCACTATATTTTCGTTACTTTCGTGTTACAATAGTGTTTTAAGTATGCACCTTAGTAGGTTAAATAAAGGAAACAAAAATCAATTCAATATTTTCAATGAAATTTCAGACCATCTTCAAACTTACTTTTTTCTTCTTTCTCTCAATTACCATAACTTCTCTCTCGTCTTGTTCTGGCGAAAAAGATGCAGAAAAAACCTTCTCATACAGAGATTTTCTTCCTCCTTCGAAGGGTGGACGTGGTGAAATTTTACTCCAAATGGATTCTAGTAAATGGGAAGGCGATTTAGGAGCTGCTGTTCGTGAACTCTATATGGCTCCTATGCCTGGATTTCCACAACCAGCAGAACCTATTTTCAAGCTCTACCACGCTGCTCCCAAAAAAGTCAATGATTTGCTAGAAGAATACCATTCTATTTTTGTGATTTTGTCATTGGAAAGCAAAACAATAGATAGTGATATTTTACGTAAAAAATTCTCAAAAGAAAGCCTAGATAGAATTGCAGCCGATACAACACCTTATCTTATTGTAAAAAAAGATGTAAATGCTAAAAATCAGCAAGTGGTTTATTTGATAGGAAAAGATGATGAGCAGCTTATCAAACACCTACAAGCAAATGAAGAAAAATTAAGAGAAATTTTCTATAAAACCGAACGTCGTCGCTCTTATTTAGTCGCTTTTAGAGGTGGAGAACAGACAGGTAGAATGGAACGTTACCAAAAAGAACACGGTTTCAAAATAAGTATTCCACAAGGCTATCAAGAGGCTAAAGATATAAATGAGCAGGATTCAGGTTTTGTATTTCTAAGAATGATAGACAATGCAAACGGACGAGACCGAAATGTTTTTGTAGCCTATAAACCTTATACCTCACAAAAACAGCTGAGTGCTGATAGCGTTTTGGCGTGGCGAAGAGAGCTTGGCGAAGCCTACATGAAAGACCCAGATAGAGGTTCGTATATGACAGACCAAACAGATGTAATTCCTTATTTTTCACAGGAAATTAATTTCAAAGGAAGCTATGCTATAGAAATTCGTGCGCTTTGGAAACTTACTTCAAATACTTCTGGAGGTCCTTTCTTAGGATATTTGATTGTAGATGAGACTAAAAACAGACTCTACTACATTGAAGGTTTTATTTATGCTCCTACACACAAAAAGCGTGATTACATTCGTGAAGTAGAAAGCATCTTATGGACATTTGAACCATAGTTTAGTGATTAGTGGTTAAATTATAAGTTGTAAGTGAAATGCTAAAATAGTTATTTCATTAGAAAATTATGTAATTCCAATTAGTAGTTAATCATTACAAACTAATCATTGAATCTATGCCTCATTCTCAAAAACACAGAGGAGCAAATCCAAAAGACCATGCTGCTTTTGCTACAAAACATATAGAAAATCTTCAGCAAGCTGTTTCTGATTTGTCGTGGCTGCTTTCTAAAGAGTATTCTCCAAAAGCATCTCTAAAACTGGTAGGAGATAAATTTTATCTTACCGACCGTCAGAGAAAAGCCATTCAATCGGCAAGTTCGGATGAACAAAGTTTAAGATTAAGAAAAGATAAAGAGATTAGTATTGATGATGATTTTAAAAAGCTAAACTCTACTTTGGTTATTGATGGTTATAACTTACTTATCACAACAGAGTGTGCACTTTCGGGCGCACCTCTTTTTATTGGTTTGGATGACTGCTTGCGTGACATTGCCAGTATCCACTCTACTTACCGAAAGGTAGAAGAAACTTTGCCAGCCTTAGAACTTATAGGAAAAGTCATTGAAGAATTAGAGATAAATGATATAATATGGATTTTAGATGCTCCGATTTCAAATAGTGGTAGGCTAAAGAAAATAATAGAAGAGTTGGCAGAAGAAAAACAATGGAATTGGAAAGTAGTTTTGGAAAAACAAGCTGATAAATCCATCGTGGAATTAAGCGAAAAAGAAAACCACGTTGTAGCTTCTTGCGATGCTTGGATTACTATAAATGCTTCAAGGTGGACAAATCTATGTAGTTTTATTGTAGAAAGTTACGTTCCCTCTGCTTGGATTGTAGATTTGAGAAAATGATAAACATCAATTTTCAAAAAAAACATTTTTCTATACCACTTTTCTGTAAATTTGTAGCATAATAAAATTTACACGTCATTTTTCATTTGCTATGAATATCATTTTTTTTGATTCTGCTTCACTCCGAACTCACTTACTACCTTTTACATTTACTCGTCCTGTAGCTGACTTGCGTGTCGGTATTCTGACAATTAAAGAAAAATTTGAAACTTATTTCAATCAGTATCTTAAAAATACAGGTCATTCAGATACTCCAAATCATACATTTTCATTTCTAACGCAAAGCTACTTACAAGAGAAGTTTCCAATTTCATTTGGAGGAGACGAGAACCTATACATCAATGGAGCTACCTTACCAACACTAGATTTTTTTCAAAAAATAGATACTCTTCAGTCAGAAACAGCTATTTTCTCAGATAATGCAGAAGGAACTCAGCTCATTGCTTTCAAGACAAAAGAGCAGTTTAAAGACGTAGAAAAATTTTATGACTACGCTCTAAAAGTGGCAAAACAAAGTACCGAAAAAATAAATATTCAATACTTACAAAGAACGTGGGATATTTTCAGAAACAACAAACAAGAAATTGAAAAAGACTTTGATTTAATTACTACAGGACGCACAAGCCAAATTGTTACAGATAAAAATACTGTTTTATATAATGAAGAACGCATTTTTATAGAAGAAGGAGCAAGCATAAAATGTGCTGTTTTGAATGCAGAAAAAGGAGCGATTTATATTGGAAAAAATGCAAGTGTTGAGGAAGGTGCAATTATTCGTGGCTCGTTTGCGCTTGGTGAAGGTTCAGTTATCAATACAAATTCAAATATGAGAGGTGACACCACCATTGGAAAGTTTTGCAAAGTAGGTGGAGAGGTCAGCAACTGTGTATTTTTTGGATATTCTAATAAAGGACACGACGGTTTCTTAGGAAATGCCGTTATTGGAGAATGGTGTAATTTAGGCGCAGCTACCAACTGTTCTAACCTAAAAAACAACTATGGAACAGTCAGAATTTGGAATTACTCAGAAGAAAATTATGAAAAAACAGAGCTTCAATTTTGTGGACTTCTGATGGGTGACCATAGCAAATCTGGAATCTGTACGATGTTCAATACAGCGACTGTTGTAGGAACAGGAGCAAATGTTTTTGGAGAAGGTTTTCCTCCTAAGTTTATCCCGTCATTTGCATGGGGCAATGGAAACCATCAAACCAAATTTGTAACCACACACATTGATGCACTTTTCAAAACAGCCGAAAGAATGATGAGCCGTAGAGATGTAGAATTTACAGAAGTAGAAAAAAGATTATTAACAAAAGTATTTGAAGAAACTGATAATTATAGATTTTGGGAATCAAATCCAATGTTTAGTTAATTATAAATAGTTAATGGTTAGTGATAAATTAATTATGAACGATAAATATAGGGTAAAGGATTGCCTTTGACAGTAAGAGATAAATAAAAAAGAAATTGAAAAAACTGGTTACTGATTACTGGTAACTACTAACTGATTAAAGAATGACTTTCGAAGATTTTAAATTAAACAGACAACTCCTCAACGCCATTGAAGAAGCAGGGTATGAAAAACCTAGTCCGATTCAAGAAAAGGCAATTCCTTTGCTTTTGGCTGGACATGATGTTATTGGCGTAGCACAGACAGGAACAGGAAAAACGGCTGCTTTTATGTTGCCTCTCTTGATGAAACTCAAATATGCACAAGGAAATGAGCCTCGTGCCTTAATTCTTGCCCCTACTCGTGAGCTTGTCATGCAGATTTACGAACACTTCGAAATGCTTAGTAAATATACAGATTTGCGTGCCGTAGCATTATATGGAGGAAGTGGAAGCATAAAAAGGCAGTTGGAGCAAGTAAGGGAAGGGATGGATTTGATTATCGCTACTCCAGGAAGGCTTTTAGATATTTATCAGAGAAATGAACTGAATCTAAGAAAAATTAAGACGATGATAATGGATGAGGCAGACCGTATTTTGGATATGGGTTTTCAGCCACAAATTAATCGTTTGTTGGAAATTATTTCTAGTAAAAAACGCCAAAATGCTCTTTTTTCAGCGACAATGCCAGAGAAAGTCGTCAAACTAACAGAAGACTTTTTAGAGTTTCCAGAAGAAATAAATATCTCTCCAGTTGCTGTTACTGCCGAAACAGTAGAACAAAGATATTATGAAGTTCCTAATTTCCGAACCAAAATCAATCTTTTAGAACACCTTTTGGAAGACAAAGAGAGCTTTCATAAAGTGATTGTCTTTACTCGTACAAAAGAAGTAGCTAATAATGTGTATAAATTTCTGACAAGAAAAGTAGATGAGAGTGTACGTGTAATCCATAGCAATAAAGACCAAAATGCACGAAGCAATGCTTTTGATGATTTTAAAAAAGAGAATATCCGTATTTTGGTGGCAACAGATGTGGCTGCAAGAGGATTAGATGTGAGTGATGTAAGTCACGTTATTAATTTTGAAGTTCCGAAACAATACGACGATTATGTACACAGAATTGGACGTACAGGACGAGCAGAGAAAGAAGGAATTGCCATTACGTTTGCCAACGTTTTAGATGTTCATCACCTTAGAAAAATTGAAAAACTAATTGGAAAAAAAATTCCACAAGAACGCATTCCGACAGTCGTAGATATTACACAAACGCCTTTTGAGGAAAATCAGAAACTTCTTCGTGCATTAGACTTTATCAGACAGCGAGAAGACCCTAACTACAAAGGAGCGTTCCACCACAAAAAACGCTATCAAGACCCTAAAAATAAAGACAAGAAAAAAAATAGAAGTTCATCAAACAGAAAACCTAAGAAGAAAAGATGAGATTTTATTTTACAAGTATAAATGGAAAAGCTTTTTTAATAATTCTATACTGATTATCATCTTCATCAACTTGATAAAGTATGGCTTTGTCTCCTTGTCCTTTTCTGATTAATAGGACATTAGATTCAATTATACTACCTATTTTAGTTCTGTCTAATTTTATGATACTGTCCTGTTTTGAGTATCTTCCTCTATAAATCTCTATAGAGTTATTTTGTGTGAATAAATATGTGCTGTCTTGTCTTAGCTCTAAGCATAGATTGAACCCACTACTAACATGAGAAAACTTCATAACAACAGGCGAGTTATCAACTTTTTTAATCTTTGAATAATTAAGTAGTTAACTGGTATAATTTTGTTATTTTCAAAAGCTAGTGCAATTTTATAAAAAGTTGAATTTTAACTTTGTCAAGGGTCTTTTCGAAGAAAAAAACAGATCTTGACAATAGTCTTTATAAACTAAATTGTACTACTCAACTACTTAATAGCAGTATAGATACAAACGCCTGTTATTAAAAGTGTGACGAGAATATAGTATAATTTTCTTCTATTTCTTTTCCTAATACCCATATAAGCAATTACTCCTACCATTAGAATAAAAAATATAACAGATATAACTAAGAACAAATTGTCGAAAATACTTACTTCATTAAGAGTATCAGATAAAAGTTCATTAAAGTTATACCCTAAAGAGAACAGAATAACAAACTCTGCTATGTCTTGTAAAACCTTGTCTATATAATTCATAACTGAAAGCTAAAGTTTTATTTTAAAAATAAAAAAACCGTTTGAAATATTATAAATTTCAAACGGTTTTTCTGTATTTAACTAATAATTAATTGCTTACAATTAATCACTAAAAAGACTAACCTTGCTCTAATGCTTCTGCTCCACCAACGATTTCCAAAATCTCTTTAGTAATGTTAGCTTGTCTAGCACGGTTATAACTTAGTTTCAATTCTTTCAAAAGCTCACCTGCATTTTCAGTTGCTTTGTCCATAGCTGTCATACGTGCGCCTTGTTCAGCAGCGTTTGATTCCAAAATTTTGCTATAAAACTGTGTTTTCAAAGATTGTGGAATAAGATCTGCCAAAATTTCTTTCTTATCTGGCTCAAATACGTAATCTACGCTTTTGTTAAACTCTTCTTTCTTATCAAGAGAAGGCTTAGTAGAAGTTTCGTTTTCAGTAGGAGGAGTGATTGGCAAAAACTGTTCTGTTCTTACAATCTGAGTAGCAACGTTTTTAAATTCATTATAAACAATAACTACTTTATCATAATTTCCTTCTACAAAATGCTCCATTGCATATTCTGCTGCCTTACGCACATCGTCAAAAGAAAGCTCTTTTGTAGAGAAAATACCAGCATAATCTTTTACCATTTTTGCATTACGACGGCTAAAATGGTCTAAAGCACGCTTGCCGATAGGCATAATGGTTACGTTTCCTAAAGAGTTCTGACGGCTATATGTACGAGTAAGTAAATTCTGAACAGCACGAAGAATATAGGTATTGAATGCTCCACAAAGTCCTTTATCAGAAGTAATTGCAACAATCAAGATTTTTTCTTCTGGACGTACTTCGCTATACTTGCTTTCAAAATCATCTCCAACAAGAGAAGCTGTTACATTTTGCAAAATCTGACTCAATTTTTGAGCATAAGGACGCATTTGCAACATACGGTTTTGAGCTCGGCGCAACTTTGCAGCAGCTACCATTTTCATTGCTTTTGTAATCTGTTGCGTAGATTTTACAGATACAATCCTTCCACGAACTTCTTTTAAATTTGGCATAGTATGTTTTGAAGGCTTTTAATAAATGGACAATTGAAAATGGATAATGAATAAATTAGTGGATTTCAATCGTCAATTATATATAAAGATGCTGCTGATATTTTTTACAATATCAGCAAGCATATTTTTTATTTTCAATTATAAAATTGTTAATTATCAATTAACTAAATTATGCTTTTGCAGTAATATTATATGTTTTAGCAACTTCTTTAGCAACTTTTGCAAGAACATCAGTTTGCTCTGGAGTATATTTTCCTGCACGAAGCTCGTCTAATGTTTTTCTGTGATTCTGCTCCAAAATGCTCAAGTAACTTTGCTCGTACTCTTTCATTTTTTCAGTAGGAACATTATCAGTAATACCATTAGTAGTAGCATAGATAATAGCAACTTGCTTCTCAACTTCTACTGGAGAGAACTGCTTTTGCTTCAACATTTCCGTATTTCTACGTCCACGCTCAATAACGAGCTTAGTAGCTGCATCAAGGTCAGAACCAAATTTTGCAAAGGCTTCTAATTCTCTAAATTGTGCTTGGTCTAGTTTCAATGTACCAGAAACTTTCTTCATTGACTTAATCTGAGCCGAACCACCTACACGAGATACAGAAATACCTACGTTAATTGCTGGACGTACACCAGAGTTAAATAAGTTAGTTTCCAAGAATATCTGACCGTCTGTAATCGAAATTACGTTGGTTGGAATATAAGCTGAAACGTCACCTGCTTGTGTTTCAATAATTGGAAGAGCTGTAAGTGAACCACCACCTCTTACGACACCTGCTTTTTTCAAAGACTCTGGAAGGTCATTCATATCTTGTGCAATGCTATCGTCATTGATAACTTTTGCAGCACGCTCCAACAAACGAGAGTGAAGATAGAATACATCACCTGGATATGCCTCACGCCCTGGAGGACGACGAAGAAGAAGAGAAACTTCACGATAAGCAACTGCTTGCTTAGAAAGGTCATCATAAACTACCAATGCAGGACGACCTGTATCACGGAAATATTCTCCGATTGCAGCACCAGCAAATGGAGCAAAGAATTGCATTGGAGCAGGGTCAGATGCAGAAGCCGAAACAACAACTGTATAAGCCATAGCACCATAACGCTCTAATGAAGCTACGATACCAGCCACAGTAGAGGCTTTCTGTCCGATAGCTACATAGATACAGAAAACTGGCTCTCCTTTGTCATAAAATTCTTTTTGGTTGATGATAGCATCAATTGCCACAGCAGTTTTACCTGTCTGACGGTCGCCAATGATAAGCTCACGCTGACCACGACCAATTGGAATCATCGCATCAATCGCCTTGATACCTGTTTGAAGAGGCTCAGTTACAGGCTCACGATAAATTACACCTGGTGCTTTACGCTCTAATGGCATTTCGTAGAGTTCTCCTTCGATAGCTCCTTTACCATCAATAGGATTTCCAAGCGTGTCTACAACACGTCCTACCATACCATCACCTACTTTGAGTGATGCAATACGTCCAGTAGATTTAACAGAATCGCCTTCACCTACGTTAGTATAATCTCCAAAGAGTACAGCACCTACATTATCTTCTTCAAGGTTCAAGACCATTCCAGTCAAGCCATTATTGAATTCGATAAGCTCGCCAGCACGAGCGTTTGTAAGTCCGTAGATACGAGCAACACCATCACCTACTTGAAGTACAGTTCCTACTTCTTCTAGTTGAGCGTCTGTTTTAGCGTTAGAGAGTTGTTCTCTTAAAATTGCTGAAACTTCATCAGGTCTGACCATTTATTCGTGAGTTTAACAGTTACGATTGAATTTTATTTTTTATCAAGTGCAAAGGTACAAAATTTCTATAAAAAAATGTCCTTTCGTCTTTTATATAACCGTCAACGAGATTAAAACCGTCGTTGAGGATTCTGATTTTTTTTATTTTACTAAAGTTTGCTCTAGCTTTTGAAGACGTGTCCTAACAGAATCATCAATCTGTTTGCCTTCAATATTTAAGATAAAACCTCCAATAAGACTTTTATCTACTTTTTCTTTAAGTTCTACACTGTCTTTTCCAGAAAGCTGCTTTACTTTTTGCTTAAATGAAGCACGAAGCTCTTCAGTCAATTCAAAAGGAGTAACCACTTCTGCCATTTCAATTCCTTTCTTAGAATTGTAAAGTAGGTGGAATTGCTTTGCTGTTTCAAAAAGTTCTGCTTCACGTCCCTTTTTAACAACAAGCGTAAAGAATTTCTTTGTCAAATCGTTGCTATTTCCAAAAAGAGAATTTAGAATAGATAGTTTCTTAGAAGAATTGATAATCGGACTTTTGAGCAAAAGTTCTAACTCTCTACTTCCTTCAACGGTATCTTTGATAGCTACCATATCGTTATGGACTTCTTCTAAAATAGAGTGTTCATCAGCCAAACTAAATACCGATTTGGCATAACGAGAAGCAACACGAATATCTGACATAATACTTTTTAATTAATAATTGAAAATGAATAATTGAAAATTAGCTAGATTAGCTTTAGTTGAAGAATTATATAAATGAATTTCATTGTTAATTTTCAACTGTCAATTATCAATTAACTTGAACGTCTTTCAAATAATTTTCTACAAGTTGTTTTTGAGTAGCTTCGTTAGCTAACTGCTCTTTTACTAATTTCTCTGCAATTTCTAAAGAAAGTTTTGCTACTTGATTTTTAACATCAGCCATAGCATTTTTCTTTTGCGTATCAATTTCACGCTTTGCATCTTCCAAAATACGATTGTATTCAGCAGTTGCTTTTTCACGAGCTTCTTCTTCTAATTTAGCTGCTGTTTGGCGTGTTTCTTTCATCATTTGCTCACGCTCAACACGTCCTTCTTGACGGATTTTTTCAATCTCGCCTTCTAAATCAGCCTTTGCCATACGTGCAGCTTCGGCAGCTTTTAGAGCCTCTTCGATAGAACGCTCACGGTCTGAAAGTGCTTTTGTGATAGTAGGCCAAACAAACTTACCTAATACCAAAACGAGCAAGATAAAGATTAGTCCTGTCCAAAAAATAAGACCAACATTAGGCGTAATAAGTGGATTGAGTTGGAGAAGCATAATGATAAATATATATGAGTTCTTAAATTAAATTCTTTTTGGTGTATTACCTGTAAAGACACAAGCAATAAAATAGTTGTAATAAATTTCTTTTTATAGGGTTGAGTTGCAGTTAATAAATAGAGCAGTAACAACTAATTTGTTACTGCTCTATTTTATATATCTTACTTCCAGCCACCGATAAGGAATGAAACTACGATAGCAAAAAGAGCTGCACCTTCAATAAGGGCTGCTGCAATAATCATTGCAGTTTGGATTTGTCCTAATTTCTCAGGCTGACGAGCCATTGCTTCCATAGCACGACCACCAACTTGACCAATACCAAGACCAGCACCCAAAACAGCTAAACCAGCACCAAGACCACCACCGATAGCAGCATAAGCAGAATAATCAGCAACAGCTTGTAATAACATAGCGATAAATGCGAACATAAAATCTAAATTTAAAAGGGTATAAAAAGAAAATTTATATATGAATTAATAATTGAAAATATATAATTAACAAGTACTAATTTTCTAAACTGCGAATACGTTTTTTATAGTAATTAAATTTTAACTACTTGCTCCAAAACCTACCGTTTTGTGAGCTTTAAACCTATTCTAAATTTATCCGAATACTGTTAGAATTGTAGAATATAGATTTTAGAATAAAATATAAAACTACTTTTCTAATAAAGTCCTTCAAGCAACTGTATTTCAACTGATTACTGGTTACTAAAAAACTGGTTACTGATTCTTAGTGATGGTCGTCTGCCACAGCTTGTCCGATAAAGAGAGCTGTAAGAAGTGTAAAGATATAAGCCTGCAAAAGAGCAACAAATAACTCCAAACACATCATTAAGAATACGAAAGGAACGATAGGCACACCCAAAATATAGTTTTTGAATATGAATATAATTCCGATAAGTGCTAAAATGATAGTGTGTCCTGCTGTAATGTTAGCAAACAAACGAATCATAAGAGCGATTGGCTTTGTAAAGATACCAATAAGTTCTACTGGAATCATGATTAACAAAAGTGGAATCGGCACACCTGGCATTGCAAAAATGTGTTTCCAATAATGTTTGTTTCCAGAAATATTTGTAATAAGAAGCGTAAGAGCTGCTAATGTCATTGTAAAGGCAATGTTTCCAGAAGTATTTGCACCTGTTGGAAGTAAGCCTAAAAGGTTATTGAACCAAATAAAGAAAAACAAGGTCAATAAGTAAGGGAAATATTTTTTGTATTTATGCTCTCCAATGTTTGGAATAGCAAGGTCATCACGAAGATAAACAATAATTGGTTCAAAGAACGATTGAATACCTTTTGGAGCTTGTCCTTCACGTTTTTTGTAAGAACCAGCAATTGTAAATCCGATAATGAGAAGTAATAATGCAGCAATCATCATTGAAGCTACATTTTTTGTGATAGATAAGTCTAATGGGTGTACATCTTCTAAGATATTGCCTTGAGCATCTACCACTTTTACGTGTTCGTGTTCTAAGATATAATTGTTACTTCCCTTTGTTACAACAGGAAGTTCTGTATCGTGTGCTGTTTTGTCGTTAGCAGAAACAATTTTCTTTACTGGAGCGTGATGAAATTCACTAGATAAAAATACATCAAGTTGCCCATTTGTATAAACTATAATTGGAAGAGGAAGAGATACGTGATGTTCTGCACCATCTTCTCCTATATTAGTGTAAAAATGCCATTCGTGAGCGTCAAGAATGTGGTGGTTTATCATCTCTGTGATTTTAAACTCTCCATCTTCTTTTACATGCTCTATTTCTGTGTTTGTTTTTTCTTGTGCAAAAGCAGAGAAAGTAAAAACAGAAAGTAAAATGCTCAAGAAAGCAATTTTTGAAAACTGGACAGAAGGTAAAATAATGTTCTTCACTTGATTCTGTATTAGTGTAATTTATAATTTACGCTGAAAATAATTTCTTTTCTAACTAAACTTTTTGCAGATTCAGTTCTATTATTCTGAATTGCGCTGCAAGTTAGGCAACAATGCACGAATTTCAAATAATAAATAACCAAAATATAGAAAAAGCATCACAAAAGCGAGAACAATTAATTGAGATTGAGTAATCGAATCTCCACTAATCATCATATAAGCGAGCAAACTAGCAGCACTTACAAGCATTCTGACCATTTTAGAAACCATCATGGCATATCCAAAATTTTCTGTCCCTAAAAAACGCAATGTGAGCAGTCCTGTAATCCAATATAGAAGTGTAATTCCAATATAAATCTTCCACACTTGAGGTAGATAATATTGAGGAGTAAAAAACTGATACGCCAACATACAAAGAAGCATTACGAGCGCAAATCCACCAAACTTAAGATGGTATTGGCGAGTTATTTTTTCCTTTGTAGAATTAGACAATCCGTTTTCTGACACTTTCTTGAATCTATTAGATGAAATTCAATAAGGCATATCCTTATTTTGGTGCAAAAGTACGGACTATCCTATTTAAAAGCAAACAAAAATATAAAGTATTTTTAACGAATTGCTACTGTTACCTACTTTGTCTGAAAATCTGAAACGTTTTTTTAGTTTCTCAGTTCAAATAGACATAAAACTCATTTTTTTATAACTACATTTTTTGAATCGTTTTACTTTTATGAAAAAAATATTAATTACAGGAGGTTCTGGACTTGTCGGAACTCGTCTTACAGAACTTTTATTAGCAAGTGGAAACTATGAAGTAATGCACCTTAGCCGTTCTGGCAGTCATATCCCAGGCGTTACAGTGTATGAATGGGATGTAGAAGCAGGAGAAATGGAAGAAGAAGCTATTCGCAACGCTGATGTTGTAATTCATTTAGCAGGAACAGGAATTATGGATAAAGCTTGGATAGATTCTCAAAAAGAAAAAATCTTAGAAAGTCGAACACTCTCCACAGCACTTTTAGTAGAAAAACTAACTGTGCTTGACCATAACGTCAAAACATACATTGGAGCTTCTGCCATTGGTTATTATGGAATTGAGCAAAGTGACCAAACTACACTCAAACACGAGGAAAGCCCAGCAGGCAGCGATTTTTTAGCACAAGTTTGTTTAGAATGGGAAAATGCACATGCAGAAGTCCCTTCAAATATTCGCTCGTCGATTATTCGCATCGGAATTGTTTTGAGTGATAAAGGTGGCGCACTTGTAGAAATGGCAAAACCTGTCAAAGCGTGGGCTGGTGCAGCGTTGGGAGACGGAAATCAAGTTGTTTCTTGGATTCATATAGACGACCTTTGCAGAATTTTCATAAAAGCGATTGAAGATGAAAATATGAGTGGGGTTTATAATGCTGTCGCTCCAAACCCTGTTACCAATGCCGAACTAACACGCATTATTGCCAATACATTAGACAAACCTTTATTTTTACCAAATGTCCCAGAGCCAGCTATGTATTTACTCTTAGGGCAACAAGCAGAATCTGTTTTAAGAAGTATAAAAGCAAGCGAAGACAAAATTGTAAAAGCAGGATTTGATTTTGATTTCACAGACGCTCAAAAAGCTGTGGATGATTTGTATAGCTAAACAAAAACAATCAAACGATAAAAAATAGGCTAATTTTCACTACCTTCTGCCTATGAAAAAACAATATTTCAACAAATACACACTTCTACTGGCTTTTTTGGCTGTAGGAGTGTGGAGTTTTTATTTTTGGCAGAAAAAGGAAAATCAAGAGTTGGTTGAGGAAACGCAAGCTATTATTATTGATTTCCACGAAAAAAGTAGAATCATAAAACAAGACAATAATGAAAAGTTTCTTCGAAGGGTAAAATCAAGTTGGCTTGACTCCATTGGATTTATGCGTCATTATCCCAAATCAACTCTCAAAGAAGATTTTTATAAAAACGTTCCTGAAGAATACATCCTTTACTTGAAATACATTAATGAATTTGAAAATGAATTTTTCTACTCAAAAAGATATGATACAAAATTTAAATACAACAATGAACATAGAAAAGAACTCTTATCAAACATAGAAAAACACTTTCAAAATGTCACTAACCATCCAAGCATAGAAAAAACAGGCTATCATAAAGTAGATTGGGAGGAAACAGATGATGAATCTATTTGGTTCGATTTAGTTCAGCAGAGAAGTGAAATAATACAGATAATAGATTCTATATTTGAACAAAGCAGAAAACAATTTCCTACCTCTTATTCTTCCAATAATTTTGAGGGATACTCTACTCTAATTCCAAATTATGAAAACCAAAGCATGCTCATAAAAGCATATTGGTTTCCGTCTGATACCAAGTATTATTCTGATTACGGTAAAAAAAATAGAATGGGACTAGTTCCTAAAGATTTTAAGTTTCAAGATTCTATCTATGATCCATTCAGTAACCCTAAGTTGCTTTATACTTTCTATGAGGCTGGAGATACTATTATTTACCCTATTCCTTTAGCAAAAGAAGCTAAAGAAATAGAAGCAGAACATGAAGGTCTTTCAATTCCTTTTAAGGTTATACCTAATCAAAATTCGGATGAAAAATAATATCATAAATAGCATACTAGCTCTGCTCTTCTGTGTAGGACTGTATTTTATTGTAGTTGAGCATTTTAAAATAAATCAGTATAAAAAACTAAAAAATGAATACGCCTTAAAATATATTAACCTACAACTTGATATTTCGAAAAATCTCAATGCGTATATGGACAGTTATATTGTAGATTCTAGAGATTTTAATGAACCATACTCTTTCACTCTTTTAAAAAAAATTCATAAACGGGACAGACACAATATTGAAACAGCAAAAACTCTCTATGCTTTAGATTCAATTGTTTTAAATGACCCATTAGGAAAAAACTGGGCTAGGAATAAAAATAAAATACGTTTTATTTTTTTTAAAGTAACAAATGCTGATGATTCTCTAAAACTTAAGGGCAATATACATCATAGCATACCATACGATTTGAATGAAATCTTTGAGAAGGATAAATTGACTTTTTTCGAATGGAGTTTGTTGTTAGAGTTATCTATTCACTACAAAGATATTCTAAAAAGCAGAATGAGTGGCTTTTGTATATGCTTCTCTTCATACCAAATAATGTATATTCCTTCTAAACAAATCGTAAAAGCAGGAGATACAATTTCAATAGACTTAGTAAACTACATTGGTCAAGATTTTATTCCCCAAACATATAATTTTACTTCCAATTATGATAAATTTCTGATTCTTGAAAGTGGATATAATGGTTGTCGTTATTGTGGAGAACAAGCAAATTACTTTCTGGTTCAAGAATACCAAATCCCATTTTCAGAAATCAAAAAAGATGAAAAATGGAGAAGTGTCTTCTATTTCAGAAACGATAAATTAGAACAAGACTCTGTTGTTTTGGAAAGAGAACTTGATTTTTGAGACTAACAACAATCTCAAAATTGCAAATATCAGTAAAATTCACTTACTTTGTGTTAAATAAACACGAACCATATTTTTTATCTTTCTAAACCAATTCAAGTAGTGTACAATTACCTTACCTCCGAAGCCTTAGACCAATTTATTACGCTCGCTCTCAAAGAAGATATTGCTGATGGCGACCACTCTACATTATCATCAGTTCCTAAAAATGCTCAAAAGAAAGCTCATCTGCTCATAAAAGACGATGGTATTCTAGCTGGGGTAGAACTAGCCAAACTGATTTTTGCTAAAGTAGATAAAGATTTAAAATTGGATATTTTCATAAATGATGGAGAGAAAGTCAAAAAAGGAGATATTGGTTTCATCGTAGAAGGAAATGCACAGTCTATCCTCACAGCAGAAAGGCTAGTTCTTAATTGCATGCAACGTATGAGTGGAATTGCAACACTTACAAGCCAGTTTGTAGAAGTTGTAAAAGGAACAGATACAAAGATTTTAGATACAAGAAAAACTACTCCTAATTCAAGAATCACAGAAAAATGGGCAGTCAAAATTGGTGGGGGAACAAACCATAGATACGGTCTTTTCGACATGATAATGCTCAAAGACAACCACGTTGACTACGCAGGAGGAATTTCTAATGCGATACAAGCTGCACAAAGCTATTGTAAAGAAAAAAATAAAGACTTAAAAATAGAAATCGAAACAAGAAATATAGAAGAAGTAAAACAAGTCTTAGAAGTTAGCAAACAAACAACACCAATAGACGTAATTATGCTGGATAACATGACAAATGAAAAGATGAAGGAAGCAGTCAGCATAATACAAGATTTTAACAAAACATCATCTAAATCCATAACAACTGAAGCCTCTGGAGGCATAACCTTAGAAACCATAGAAGGAGTTTCAAAAACAGGAGTAGATGCTATTTCAGTAGGCGCACTCACACACTCATACAAAAGTTTAGATATGAGCCTAAAAGCAATATAATCAAACAAAACCATAACTTATTGATAATCAACAAACAAACATTCGCAGCAAAATAAATTCTCAAAAAAAGACATTTTTTTTCACAAATAGTTTGTAAAATAAAAAATACTGTCTTACCTTTGCATCGCACTTCGGGAAAAGAACGGAGTGTTATTTGAAATCTCAAGATAAATTATATTGATTTAAAGTGAACTTTTTAATTAAGATGAAAGTTTATAAAATCAAATAAATGTTCTGAATAACAAAACTCAAACGGTTTGGTAGTTCAGTTGGTTAGAATACATGCCTGTCACGCATGGGGTCGCGGGT
>NZ_JAHDIG010000036.1:37693-49017 GCF_020630935.1 Bernardetia sp. | reverse complement strand
GCAGCGCAACGAAATATTGAATGTTTTATAAACAGGGAAATTTGTCGTACACCCAATAGCTTTAACGTTACTAATTTAATTTATGTAATTTTGAGCCATGAAGTCTAATTTCTAATAATCTAAAGCTCTGATTTATCAGTCTAAAAAAAGTCCTCAATGAACAAAATTATATTATCTAGCTTTACGCTATTATTTTTAGTATTTGGAAGTTTTATCCCAAATAATAAGAACCATATAAAAGATAAACCCACTATTGAGTTTACTGAATTTACACTCAAGAATGGCTTGCACGTCATTTTACACGAAGACCATTCTGTTCCTCTAGTTGCTGTAAGTGTTCTTTACCATGTAGGCTCAAAAAATGAAGAACCTAACCGAACAGGCTTTGCTCATTTTTTTGAACACTTGCTTTTCGAAGGCTCAAAAAATATCAAACGTGGAGAGTTTGACGATTACATTGAAAATGCTGGTGGTGCAAATAATGCCAACACTACGTATGACCGTACTTTTTATTATGAAATTATGCCTTCCAATCAGTTAGAGTTAGCTCTTTGGTTGGAGTCGGAAAGAATGCTTCACGCAAGGGTGGATAGTGCTGGCATAGAAACACAAAGACAAGTAGTGAAAGAAGAACGTCGTCAGCGCATAGATAACCGTCCGTATGGTTCTATTTTGGAAGAGACAATGAAAAGAGTTTATACAAAACATCCTTACAAATCGTCTGTGATTGGTTCGATGGAACATTTAGATGCTGCTGAAGAAAAAGACTATAAAAATTTCTATGAAAAATATTATGTTCCTAACAATGCCGTAGTAAGTATTGCTGGAGATATTGATGTCGAAACAGCAAAAGAGTTGGTTGCAAAATATTTTGCAAGCATACCAAAAGGAAAAAAGGTGATTCAACCTAATGTACTTGAGCCACTACAAACTGGGGAAGTTCGTGATACTGTGTATGATAATATTCAGCTTCCTGCTGTGGTACAAGCCTTTAAAGTTCCTGCTCGTGGGAATGAAGATTATTATGCTACCAAAATGCTCTTTACGCTACTTTCTGAAGGAGAGAGTTCCAGACTTTCAAAATCAGTAAAAGATGAGCAGCAAAAAGCTGTTTTTGTGGGAGCATTTCCATTAGACCTAGAACAAAATCCTAGTGTTGCTCTTGCTTTCGGAATAGCTTCTATGGGAGTAGAGCCTTTAGAATTAGAAGCTGCAATGAATCAAGAATATGAAAATGTAAAAGAAGAACTTATTGGAGAAAGAGAATTACAAAAGCTAAAAAATCAGTTTGAGGCTAATTTTTATACACAAAATAGCACCATTGCAGGAATTGCAGAAACTCTAGCAGATAATCACGTTTATGGGGGAGATGCAAATCTTATCAATACAGAAATAGAGAAATACATGGAGGTTACTAGAGAAGATATACAGACTGTAGCCAAGAAATATTTAGTAAAGGAAAATAGAGTAACACTTTATTATTTACCAAAAAAATAAGTATTCAGTTCTTTTAAAGGATTGATAATTAAAAATATATACAATGAAAAATAAATTTATTTTAAGTATTGCCTTTTCGGTGGCATTCTTATTTTATGCCTGTACTCCTATTCCTTCTGGCTCTACAAAAGAATTAGACCGAAGTCAAGCCCCAAAGGCTGGAGAAGCTCGCCAAGTAGAAATAGCCAATTCCAAATCATTTGTACTAGAAAATGGATTACAAGTTTTTGTAGTGGAGAATCACAAATTACCACAAGTTTCTTATTCTTTGGTTGTAGATTATGACCCAATTATGGAAGGAAAAAGAGTGGGAATGTTAGATATGTTTGGCTCAATGCTTCGCCGTGGCACAGAAACACGCACTAAAGAACAACTAGATGAAGAGGTTGATTTTATGGGAGCCAATCTGATTACTTACTCTAGGGGAATCTATGCTTCTTCACTCAAGCGTCATTCTGACAAGTTACTCTCTATTTTTTCAGATGTTTTATACAATCCTTCTTTTACAAATGAGGAGTTGGAAAAAGTACGTAATGAAGCACTGTCTAATTTACAGTCATTGCCTTCTAGTCCAGAGCAGATTGCAAATAATGTGGTATCAAAGGTAAATTATGGCAATAATCATCCTTATGGAGAGGTAGAAACAGAAGCTACTATAAATGCTGTCAAAAATGAAGATTTGAAAGATTTTCATCAGACTTATTTTCGTCCTAATGTTTCTTATTTAGCTATTGTTGGAGATATTACACTAGAAGAAGCCAAAGCACAGGCTAAAAAATATTTTGGCAAGTGGGAAAGAAAGATAGTTCCCCAAACAAAATTTGATATGCCAAAAGCTCCTGAAAAACCTCAAGTAGCCATTTCTAACCGTACTGGTGCTGTTCAAACAGTTATTAATATTACTTATCCTGTTTTTTATCCGTTGGATAGCAAAGATTATGTAGCAGCTAGGCTGATGAATGGTATTTTGGGAAATAGTGGGTTTGGAGCAAGACTTATCCAAAACCTCCGTGAAGATAAAGCCTATACCTATGGTGCGTATTCTTCTCTTCAGCCAGACGAACTTTCATCTTCTTTTACAATGTCAGCTAGTGTGCGAAATGAAGTTACAGATAGTGCAGTTGTTGAGTTTTTATATGAACTAAAACGTATAAAAGAAGAGCCTGTTGCAGAGGCTGAATTAGAAAGAGCAAAGGCTAGTATGATTGGTTCGTTTGTACGCTCTTTAGAACGCCCTCAAACAGTAGCAAATTTTGCTATCAATATAGCCAGATATGGTTTGCCATCCGATTTTTATACCAACTATATCCAAAAAGTAAATGCTGTAACAGTAGAAGATATTCAGAATGCAGCAAAGAAATATATCAAGCCAGAAAATCTAACCATTGTAGTTGTAGGAGACCAAAGCATTTTGGTAGAAAAACTAGCTCCATTTGGCAATGTGCAAATATATGACGCTTTTGGAGAAATGGCTGCTCGGGCAGACCAACGTATTTTGATTGGTATGACAGCCGAAAAAGTAATTCAAAATTACTTAAAAGCTATTGGAGGTAAAAAATGGAATGAAGTAACAGCTATTGAAAAAGCACAAACCATGACTACGCCCCAAGGAAAGATAGAACAAAAGGTATATATTCAGAACCGACAAAAATTAGCTTTTGTAGTTGCTGAAAGAGACATCCGACAAGTATATGATGGAAATAAAGCCTATATCATAACAAGAGGAGAAGCACAAGAGCTTGATATGACACAGACAGCAAATATAAAGGAGCAAACTTTTATTAATCCATACGCACAGTATGAAAAAACGAATGGTTATGCTGTTGAGTTACTTGGAGCGCAAGTAGTAGATGATAAATCAGTATTTGAAATAAAAATTACACATCCAAAATACGGAGAACGTTTACAATATTTTGACCCAAAAACGAATCTTCTCATAAAAGAAGTAACCGCATCAGGAGAGGTTATGATAGGAGACTATCGCAAAACGGCAAATACACAACTTTTGATGCCTTACAAAGCAAAAGTAAGTTCTCCACAAGGTTCTTATACTATAAATGTAGAGAGTATCAAATTCAACTCTAACATTGATGCTAAAGTTTTTATGGTGGAGTAAGTTCTGTTTTAATAATCTCTGAGAAAACTATTTTTTTTAGTTTTTCTTAGAGATTGTTTTTTTCGTCTAATGCTACTTATAAGTGTTTATAAGGCATAAACATTTCGATAAATACATTCTAAAGGGAACAATAATTGTAAACTTGTCTTTAGTAGTCAAACAAAAAATCATGTTTTAAATTCTATTTTTTCTTTTTGTTAGTCTTTGTTTATTTTTTTTCTGTATTTTCAAGATACCATTCAATATGATTTCAAATGAAGCGTTAGGTAGATAAAACATTTGATATTATTCTTAGTAAATATATGGCTAAAGCTAGATTCGTTGTCTGTCTTATTTGTTTTATACAATTTTTTCCATACGATGGTTAGCTAACTTTGGACGGAAAGTCTAGAAAATAAGTCAAAATAATATAATTTGATTATATAATGATGCATAATATAAAAACTTTACTCTTTTCAATTTTTGCCTTTACAGGACTTTTCTTGATGAGTTATTCTTCTTATGGACAACTACTTCAAGGAATTGTTACCGTAAATAATGGAGCATCTATCAGTAATGATAAAGAGGGAAGGGTTATCTTAAAAATATTCGCCAAAGGAGCGCATGAGATGCGAGTAAGTAACAACGCCAGTTTTATTGGTGCACGTTGGGAACCTTTTGAAGGGCAAAAAAATTGGCGTTTAGATGCTCGTGAAGATGGAATCAAAACAGTATATGTACAGTTTAAAGATGTTTCAGGGTCTGTGGTTTCAGACCCAACAGTAGCACAGTTAGAGCTTGATAGAAGCCCTCCCACCAATCCTTCTGTCCTTATCAACTCTGGAGCAGAATATACAAATGCTAGAGATAGAAAAGTATATTTGCAACTTTATTGTGATGAGGCTTATGAAATGCAAATCAGTAACAGAAGTGATTTTCAAGATGTTGCTCGTTGGTATCCTTATAAAGAAACCGTACAGGGTTGGCCTCTTACTGGTGGCGAAGGTGAAAAACATGTATATACTCGTTATAGAGATTATGCAGGCAACATTTCTAAAACTGCTGCTGATACCATTATTGTAGATCAAACTCCACCAAAAGGAAAAGTAGAAATCAATGGAGGAGCAAAATACGCTACTTCTCGTAATGTTAAATTAACATTTAATGCTGATGGAGCAAGTGATGTTTCTATTCAATCTTTAGGAACTTGGATTCCTTATAAAAAAGAAATAGATTTCGAATTACCTGCCGAACAAGGCCCTCAAGTAGTGGCTGTAAAGTTTAGAGATGCTATGGGCAATCAGTCTAAGCCAGCTTTTGCTCGTATTATCTTAGATTTGGAAGCTCCAAAAATGCCTAGAATATTGGTAAATGGAGGTAATCGTTATACAAAGAGTCATAATGTAAATATTCGTCTTTCTGCTATTGGTGCATCTGAAATGATGGTTAGTAATAATCCAGACCTTCGTGGTGCAGAGTGGCAACCTTATCGCTATTTGCTTCCAAGTTGGACATTTGATGTAGAAGATGGAGAAAAAATTGTTTATGTAAAGTTTAGAGATGAAGCTGGTAATGAGACAGATATCAAATCTGATAAAATTATTCTTGACCAAGATGAGCCAACAGGAGGAACAATAAAAATTGTTTCAAAAGAAGGCGCAGCAGGAGTAACCAACAATAAAGAGGGCTTAGTAAACCTTGAACTGTCTGTAGATGGAAACGATGCTCGTTACATGATGATTAGTAATACTGAAAACTTTTTTGAAGGACGTTGGGAGATTTATAGAAACAAAGTAGAAGATTGGAAACTAGCTGTTGGAGACGGAGAAAAATCTGTTTATGTAAAGTTTAGAGACCGAGCAGGAAATGTTTCAACTCCTGTACACGATAAAGTTACATTAGACTTGACTCCACCTATCGACACACGCATAGCTATTGAGAAAAATTCTAAATATGTGCGTAGTACCTCTGTTGCTGTAAACTTATTTGCTCGTGGCGCAAGTGAGGTTATGTTAGGAAAATCGGAACAGTTTGAAGGAGGTGCATGGCAAGAATATGCTGCAGAAATAAAGGATTGGCAGCTAGACGGAGAAGATGGTAAAAAAGTGGTGTATGCAAAATTTAGAGATGAAGCTGGTAATGAAACCCCACCTATCAGTACAGAAATTATTTTGGATAGGGTTGGACCTCAAAACCCTCAAATTAGAATCAATAAAGGAGATACAGTTACCAATAATCCAAATAAAGTAGTGCTTCTACAAGCTAAGGCAGAAGGTGCTACTATGATGCAACTTGGTATGGATGCTGCCTTTACAGGAAGTCGTTGGATAAACTATCAAGCAGGAAAAAATGTGCCTTTTGCTCTACCAGGAGAAGATGGATTAAAAGAAATATTTGCTCGTTTTAAAGATGAAGCTGGAAATATTTCAGAAGTGGTTTCTCAAAAAATATTACTTGACCGTACACCTCCTATTGTGGGCGAAGTGAAAATTAATGATGGCGATAACGGAACAAATATTCAAACTGTAAATTTGACATTAAATGCACAAGGAGCAACCCACATGATGATTTCAAATCGCATAGATTTTCCAGATGCAAAATGGGAATCTTATAATACTAGCAAACAGTTTACACTTGTTGGAGAGGATGGAATCAAGTTTGTATTTGCTCGTTATAGAGATGGTGTAGGAAACATTTCAGAAATTGCCTATGACAGAATCGGGCTTGACCGTACGGCACCGACCGAAGGAGAAATTACAATCAATAAGAGAGCTAAATATACTACTGACATTAACAAATATGTAACTCTTCAGCTTCGTGCAAAGGGAGCTTCTGAAATGCGTATCGGAAAAAGTGAAGCAATGGATAGTGCAGCTTGGCAACCTTATAGACCTATCGTAATGAACCACATGTTGGCTGGAGAAGATGGTGAAAACAAAGTATGGGTACAGTTTGGAGACAAGTCTGGAAACCAAACTAAGCCAATTAGTGCAAGTATTATTTTGGATAGACAAGCACCTTTTGGAGAGGAAATCATCATCAATAGTAGTGAACCTTATACCAATAAACGTCAAGTAAAATTAGATATTATGGCAGAAGGTGCTTCTCACATGATGATTAGTAATTTGAGTAGATTTCCTCCACCAGCACGTTGGGAAGAGTATCAAACTTCTAAGAACTGGACAATATCTGGAGCAGATGGCTACAAAACAGTTTATATTAAATTTAGAGATGAGGCAGGAAATCAGTCTTTTGTAGCTAGTTCACAAATTTTACTAGATACAGAACCTCCTCAACCAGGAATTATCAGAATTGAAGGAGGAGAAACTCGTGTGAAAGACAATCAAGTAACATTACTTTTCAATGCTCGCCAAGCCAATTATATGATGCTTTCCAACTCTCCTAAGTTTGACGATGGAGCATATTGGAGAGAGTATAGCGATAAAGTAGAGTGGGTTCTTTCAGACGGACAGGGCTATAAGAGAGTTTATGCAAAGTTTAAAGATACAAGTGAGAACGAATCAGGAATTATCTTTGCTGAAATAACTGTAGAAGGTTTTTAAATAAAAAAATAAGTGCAAAATAAAAAGGCATTCTTATCTATAAGATAGGAATGCCTTTTTGCTTACCAAAAAAATAATGGAACTTTCGCTTTACTTTTTTGGTATATTTGCAAGACTAAAACATAAAAAGTATCAAAAGAATAAGACAGACTATGAAAAAACCTTCTGTGCCACAGGGAATGCGTGATTTTTCGCCTAATCAAATGCTCAAACGTCAGTGGCTTTTTGATTCTATAAAAAAAGTATTTATAAAGTATGGTTTCCTACCTTTAGAAACACCTACTATGGAAAATCTAAGTTCTCTTACAGGAAAGTATGGGGATGAAGGCGACCAACTTCTTTTTAGAGTGCTTAATTCGGGCGATTTTTTGAAAGATGTACGTAAAAAGGATGCTCAAAAAAAAGTCGAAGAGTTAGACTATAAAGAAATTACTACAAAAGTTAGTAAGCGAGGCTTACGTTATGACTTGACTGTTCCTTTTGCTCGTTATGTGGTACAGCACCAAAGCGAAATTACATTTCCTTTCCGAAGGTTTCAGATTCAGCCTGTTTGGCGTGCTGACCGTCCACAGAAAGGACGTTATCGTGAGTTTTATCAGTGTGATGCTGATGTAGTGGGTTCAGATTCTCTTATCAATGAAGCCGAACTCTTGCAGATGGCTGACGAGGTATTTGAAAAGCTAAACCTAAAAGTTACTATCAAACTCAATAGCAGAAAAATTTTGCAAGGTCTTTCGGAAGTAGTGGGGTTTGCAGAAAAAATGACTGATATTACTGTTGCTATTGATAAGCTAGATAAAATAGGATGGGAAGGCGTTTCGAAAGAACTTTCAGAAAGAGAACTTTCAGAAGAAGCTATTTCGAAGATAAAACAGTTTATAGAATCAACCACAAGCGTAGATACAAGTTTTAATAATGAAAAACTAGAATATCTGAAAGAATTTTTCACTGGAAATGCAGTAGGCGAAGCAGGAATCATAGAGTTAGAACAAGTTCAGCAATTCTTACAAGGTATTCCATTTGTCAATAATTTAGAAATTGACCCTACACTTGCACGAGGTTTGGGCTACTACACAGGTTGTATTTATGAAATAAAAGCTGAAGAAGCCGAAATGGGAAGCATTGGTGGAGGCGGTCGTTATGATGACCTTACAGGAATTTTTGGTTTAAAAGGTTATTCTGGGGTAGGAATTTCTTTTGGTATTGAAAGAATTTATGATGTTTTGGAAGAATTAGATTTGTTTCCAGAAGAAATATCAACCTCTACAAAAGTTATTTTCTTAGCTTTTGATGAATCTGCACGTATTTGGAGCTTGCCACTTGTTAGAAGGCTTAGAGACAGAAATATATCTACTGAAGTCTATACAGAAAATAAAAATATCAAAAAGCAATTCGACTATGCCAATAAGAGAAATATTCCTTTTTGTGTTGTTGTAGGAGAAAATGAAATGAAAACAGGAAAATTAGCTGTCAAAAATATGATAGAAGGTTCACAAGAACTGATGTCTATTGATGAGCTGATTGAGAAATTTGCGTAACGCTAAAAAGTTAAATTCCAAGCATAAAAAATCCCTTTCAAAAATCAGTTTTTGAAAGGGATTTTCATTTATCACTAACCATTCATCATTAAAAAATTATCGTACTCTCAAACGTCTTCCCAATCTTAAATTGGTTCGTGTGCTGATGCCATTGAGTTTGCAGATAGAAGAGATAGTAACGCCATACTGACGGCTAATTTTCCAAAGCGAATCTCCACTTTTGATTTTATGATAGACCACTCTTCTCACTTGGTGAGTTTCATCGCTATCATCTCCGTCTTCGTCATCATGAGAATGTGTAACTCTTGCTCCCAAATGTTTGAAGTTAGCTGCCGTAAGCTCAAAATCCTTTATTTTGATTTCATTTTTTTCAAAATCAAAAACAGTTGCTGGGTCAATAGAATTTCCTTCATATCGCATTTCAAAATGCAAGTGTGGTCCTGTACTTCGTCCCGTACTTCCTCCTTTGCCTATCATTTGTCCAGCCTTTACATAATCTCCAACTTCTACATTAGTTGCGCTAAGGTGTCCATAAACGGTTTCTAGTCCATTGCTGTGGCGCACCACGATATGATTTCCAAAACCTCTACCATATTTTTTGACCCTAATTATTCCATCAAATACAGCATAAATTGGGTCTCCTGTGTTTAAATCTAAATCTGTTCCATGATGCCAACGATAACGACGATACCCAAAGTGTGAGTTTACTTTATTGTATGCCATAGGTGGCGACCAATACTGTTGTTTAGTTGAGTCGTATAAAGCTATCTGAATAGTATCTTTAAATTTGGAAGCATCAATACCATAAGGATTTACAGAATTAGAATCCCAAACTTTGTAATACTGACGCATCGTAATCCAAACACAGTCAATCGCAATTTCTTCTGAAATCATAACAATGTTTTTCAATTTTGCATTGTCATAGTTGGTAGTGTCTTCTCTAAACAGTGTCTTGCGAGCATTCATGCTGATAGAAAGCGTGTCTAAAAAAAGTGAATAGCCCCAACTTCCACCTAGCGTACTGAGTCGTAGCATTGTAGTATCAGAGAGGTTCAGTAGTGTTGCATTAGCAGGACGAAAATTTTCCTCCTCATAACCATCGCCACCAATAGAGGGCGCATTTTTATTCACAACATCCCTATCAGAAACTGCTGTTGCCAAAGAGTCTGAAATTATTTTTCCATTTTTAGAAGCTATCTCAAAAAGAGCAGAATCCTTATAGTTACTTATTCCAAAGGCATCTATTGAGTCTTTTTTGGAGATAGCAAGTGCTAGTCGTACAGAATCCTCTAACGTATTTTCTTCGTTGTCTTTTGTAGCTACTTTTTCCTTTTGTTTTTCCTCATCATCTGAGTCTGTTGGTAAAATGAGTAAATTAGGAATTGTTATAGTCTGAAAATCACTTTGATTTTTGTTTTTATGAGTAGGAGACTGTGCAGAAGTGTTGTTTTGTAGTGTTAAGAACGTAAATAAAATAAAAGACAAACTGATAATTTTTACAATTTTATAATGACTATAAGCATGTAAATGATTTAAGTAATTGTGCGAATCCATAATAGTATGGGGAATAAGACCTAAAAAGAATATTTTATATTAAAAAGATACTTAGTTGAAATTGGGGAATGTTTTAATATTCTTTTTTAATAAAGTCTCAAAAATATTTTTTAGTGAGCAGAAATAAATTAAGATTAAAATTATTAAGGCAGAAAACATCTGCAAAAATAATCTTTCAATATTTTCTAAATAGAAAGTTAAACGACTAAATTAGAAGTTTACTCTCAAACGAGAATGCAATTTACAACTATTTTATAGACACTGCAAAATCTGCTATATCCTTTGTGTATTTTTTGTGTTATTTGGTTTTTTAATATGAAAATTTCAATAAAAAATCTTTTATTGAAGAACACAACAAGCAAAAACAAAATTATGCAACATATTTTCAAGATTCTGAAAAACTATAAAACGATATTTGAGGTTGGAAAGGAAAATCTATCTTTTTTTGTCATCTAAATATATGTCTCCAATCGTTTTAAATATAGAAAATATGGTTTGTCCACGCTGTGTGTTGATGGTGGAAGACCTATGTAAAAATCTAAATATAGAAATCAAGAAAGTAGAGCTAGGAAAAATTGAATTGGAAAAGGAAGTAACAGGTTCTAAAAAACAAAAATTGGCTCAAGAATTAGAAAAAATAGGATTAAGTCTAATAGAGTCAGACAAAAAAAGTCTTATCAATGCTATTAAAACAGCTATTTTACATCAAATTTATTATTCTGATAAGGCTCTACAAGTCAATTTTTCTGAATACCTCTCTGAAAATCTACATCACGAATATTCTTACCTAAGCCGTCTGTTTTCTGCATCTGAAAATATGACTATCGAAAAGTATATTGCTCTCCAAAAAATCGAAAAAGCAAAAGAACTTTTATCCCTTAAAAAACACAGAATTTCGGAAATTGCTCACCAACTTCATTATAAAAATACATCTCATTTTTCTACACAATTTAAAGAGCTGACTGGACAAACGCCTTCGCAGTATAAGAAAAACCCCTCTCAAGAGCGTAAAATGCTAGATTCATTTCATCAAAGTCAAGATTTTGAAACAAAATGACAAAATTTTGAAAAACTGTA
>NZ_JAHDIG010000036.1:35938-37593 GCF_020630935.1 Bernardetia sp. | reverse complement strand
AAACTCAAATTACTATGAACTCAACCTATCAATCTTGTATCGAAGCCTGTCAGCAATGCCTTATTGACTGTCAAAACTGTCTGTATCAAATGGCAACTAAAGAAAGTATGAACGATTGTCCTCGCTGTTGTATTGAGTGTGTCGACTCGTGCTTAGTTTGTATCAAAGCCATGACAAATGATAGCAAATGGGCAAAAGACTATTGTCGTATCTGTGCCGAAATTTGTGAATGGTGTGCTGAGCAGTGTGAGCAACACGACCACGAGCATTGTAAAAAATGTGCAGCATCGTGCCGTAAATGTGCAGAAGAGTGTCGTAAGATGGCAGCTTAGTTTTGATATGCAAAATTCAAATCATTAGCGATTTTATACTATTTCGCTAATGATTATTTTTTAACCTTTTACCTGTTCCGATTATGAAAAATCAACTACTACTTTTATTTCTTCTGTTGTTTTGTAGCCAAAAAATACTAGCACAGCATCATCATAACCATCAAAGTCATTCTAGTCAAAAAGTCAAAAACAAAACTGTGGTTTATCATCTCCATGTAAGTGATACCATAATGGAAATAGCAGGCAAAAAGGCTAAAATGCTCACAACTAATGGACAAATTCCAGCCCCAACATTGTATTTTACAGAAGGCGATACAGCAATTATTTATGTACAAAACAACACAAAAGGAACAACATCTTTCCATTGGCATGGTCTGATTTTACCCAATAAAGAAGACGGAGTTCCCCTTCTAACTACCAAGCTCATCAAGGCTGGAGAAACACATGTTTTTAAGTTTCCAATTATTCAAAACGGAACATATTGGTATCATTCGCATACCATGTTTCAAGAACAAAAGGGATTGTATGGAGGAATTTCTATTGCTCCAAAAGAGCCTATACAAACAAAAGAAAAAGTCATTGTACTATCAGATTTTACTGACCAAAATCCGAATAACGTTCTTCGTCTTTTAAAACGCCATACCGATTGGTATGCTATTCAGAGAAATGCCATTCAGAGTTATGGAAAAGCTATAACAACAGGAAATTTAGGTGCAAAATTATGGATGGAGTGGAAACGAATGCCTGATATGGATTTGGCAGATGTGTATTACGATGCTTTTTTGGCAAATGGAAAAGTAAAAGAAGAAATTACAGACTTAAAAGCTGGGGAAACCATACGACTAAGAATTATCAACGGTTCGGCATCTTCTCATTTTTGGTTACATTTTGCTGGTGGAAAAATGAAAATCGTAGCTGCCGATGGAATAGAAGTTGAGCCAGTTGAAGTAGATAAATTACTCATTGCCACAGCAGAAACGTATGATATTGAAGTTTCTATTCCAAAAAATAAAGAAAATACAAAGTATGAATTTCGTGCTACTTCTTGGGATAGATACAAACATACTTCAGTTTGGTTGGGCGATGGAAAAGAACAAGCAGCAGAAGATTTGCCTCCAGTAGATTATTTCGGATTGGTAAATGAAATGAAAGATATGATGAAGATGATGCCCAAAATGAAAATGGGTAAAGCTCCTCAAAACAGAATGGAAGATGGTTTTTACACAAGTAAAAATGCTCCTACCAATCACGATATTTTAATGGAAGATATGAACAGAATGGGGATGGACATGAAAATGGGACACGGAAGTATGGGAAATATGA
>NZ_JAHDIG010000036.1:0-35838 GCF_020630935.1 Bernardetia sp. | reverse complement strand
AAATGAACCACGAAAAAGGTAAAATCCATGAAGCCTCAAAAGAAGGAATGATGATGAGCAAAAACAATCCTATGATGAAATCTATGCTTCAGCCAATGGGTGTAAAAATGACAGGCTACAAACAACTAAAAAAGAAAAATCCAGAAGAAACTATTTTTGATTATACGATGCTAAAATCTGAAACTTCTACCAAAATTGATGAAGAACAGCCTGTTAGAATCATTCATTTGTATTTGGGAGGAAACATGTTGCGTTACGTGTGGATGATAAACAATACCCCACTTTCAGAAGCTGACAAAATCAAAATTAATAAAGGTGAGACAGTACGCTTTGTGATGCACAACACTACCATGATGAGCCATCCTATGCACCTACACGGGCATTTTTTTAGAGTAATAAATGGACAAGGCGATTTTGCTCCTCTCAAACATACTATTAATGTTGCACCAATGGAAACAACAATCATAGAGTTTGATGCAGTTGAGGAAAAAGATTGGTTTTTTCATTGTCATTTACTCTACCACATGATGTCTGGAATGGCTAGAGTTGTAAATTATCAAAATACTACACCTATGCTTACCTCAAGAGCAGCCTACAAACGCTTTGCAAGAGAAGATAAACGTTGGTACACTATGGCAAATGTGGCAGCACAAACCAACGGACTTTGGGGAGAAGCAGGACTATTCAATTTTAGAAATGAAATCAGTCTTACTGGAAATACCAATTATAAAAATGAGTATGAAGTAACAGCAAAAGCAATGCGCTATTTTGGTGCGAAGCAATTTTTTACTGTTTATCTTGGAGCAGAAGCCGAACAAGAAACAGTAGAACAAGTCAATGATGAAACTAACTCAACAAATGCAGAAATAAAAGGACTTTTGGGTATTCGCTACTTTTTGCCTATGCACATCTGGTCAGATTTGAGAATAGACCACGAGGGAAATTTTCAAATCGAACTAGAACGAGAAGACTTTCCACTTACCAAACGTTGGAGAGCTGATGCAGGAATAGAATATAGCATCAATCAAGACAAGCTACGATACACCATAGGAACAAGTTATATTTTAGGACAATACTTTGCACTTTCTGGAAATTATGATAGTCAGTTTGGTTGGGGGGCAGGATTACAGATTATTTATTAAAGTCAAAATGATATAAAAAATGGACAAAATTCTGAATAACTCTAAGGTCAAGCCATCGTTTTTATAAGTAGTAGTGGATTATTAGAGTCCACTTTATTTCAATCATTAGATTCAAAATTTTTCTTTATATAAATTATGGAAACACTAGAACAAACCCAAAATAAAGTCCAAACAAAAGAATATACCATTACAGGAATGACTTGTAAAGGCTGTGAAGCTAAGGTAAAAAAAACATTAGAAAACTTTCTCGAAATTGAAAAGGCAGAAGTTAGTGTAGAAAATGGAGAGGGAAAAATCTATTTTGAAGAGAATATTCCTATTTCTGTTTTACAAGAAAAGCTCTCTGAAATTGGAAACTATCTCATCGTAGAAAAACAAAGTAAGATAGATAATATAGTTTTTGAGGAAATAAAAGTTGATACCAAATCAAATCAGTCAGAAGAAGGCAAAGAAATAGAGCTACCCAAAAAGTCTATTTCTACTTATAAGCCTCTTATTCTGATTGTTGGTTTTATTTTGGGAACAAGTATTTTGGTACAATATCCTTTTCACGACTTTTCTGGAATGCTCTTGATGCGCCATTTTATGGCTGGATTTTTTATTGTTTTTGCCTTTTTCAAGCTCTTAAACTTAGAAGGGTTTGCTAATTCTTATAGAATGTATGACATCGTAGCCGAAAAGTGGAAAGGTTGGGGATATATTTATCCTTTTGTTGAGCTTGCTCTCGGAGTGACTTATCTTATCAATATTTTTCCATCTTATACCAACTTAATTACAGTTGTGGTATTAGGAGTGAGTAGTATTGGTGTTATAAAGAGTAATTTGGATAAGAAAAAAATCAAATGTGCTTGCTTGGGAGATGTTTTTAATCTGCCTATGAGTACAGTTACTATTATTGAAGATTTGGTGATGGTAGCAATGGCTGGCGTGATGCTTTTTATCTAGCAAGTGATTCACAAACAATCTATTACAAAACAGAACCTGCAAAACAAACTTTTGCAGGTTCTTTAATTTTTGGTGTTTTTTTCTGAAAAATCTATATTTTTGTAGAATATCTTGTTCTCTCAAATGATACGAAGCGTATGGAAGGTAAAAGTAACAATAATACAGATTTTAAAACTTCAGAAAAGATAAGTGCTTTAGTTTCAAGAAACTATGTTTCTGCTGCTGTCTTACACTATTTTGGAATAGACTTTTACAATCATTCTCATAAAACACTTGCCCAAACGTGTAGAGAAAGGGGAATAGATGCAACGATTTTAATAAAGCATTTGGAGGAAGCTGTTCGTAAGAAGCGAAATACGAGTTCGTTTAAGACTCTGAATCAGCATATTTCGCATTATCCGATAGAGTTAGTAATTGATTATTTAAAGAATGCCCACCGTATTTTTATGCGTCGTAGTTTACCTTATATGTCAAAATTGGTAAACGATTGTAATAGCAAAGGATTTGAAGAGCATTATAAAATGGTTATTGAAGATTTGAAAATTGCTTTTCCTCTTTTTGCAGAAGACTTTATTCATCATATTTTTGAGGAGGAAAGTTCGCTCTTCGATTATATTACCCTTTTAGATAATGCTTTTTATGGAAAAATACCGATGACTAAGGTTTTTTATCCTATGAAAGAACATTCTATTTCTCGTTTTTTGCGCCAACACCAACAAGATGATGATGAAATGGAAGGTATCAGAGAACTAACCAATAACTACAAAATAGATAAACAAACACCTCTTTTGATAAAAGTGTTGTATTCAGAACTCAAAGATTTTGAAACCGAACTCAAAATACATGCTGATATTGAAAATAGAATTTTGCTCCCAAAAGCTCTCAAACTAGAATTAAAGTTGAAACAAAATATAGCAGAAAAGAGTAAATTTAATTAAGAACAAAAAATAATATGAAGAATCGCTAAAGATTCCTAAATTCATAGTTTTTTGCTATCTTTTAGGATGTTTTTACGTAAGCCATAGTAGCATTATCAAGTCGAAAAATCTGTTATACATAAATGGGAAATTTAATTTTACCTCCTTCTCTTACTCGTGAACTTCCGTATGCTGTTACTGCACAACTTTCAGAATTGCCACAAGAAGCACAAAGAGAATTTTTTGAAGAGTACAATCGAAATGCACGCACTACTTCGATAGGTTATATTCTGAATCTGCTTGTTTTCGGAACACATTACGCTTATCTGAATCAGTGGGTGTTACAGTTTTTGTATTGGTTTACGGCAGGAGGCTTTGGTATTTGGTGGTTTATAGATTTATTTAGAATCCCTTCAATGGTGGAGTCCTACAACAATAAGGTAGCCGACCAAACACTCCGACACGTTTTAGTAAAATATCGTTACGGACTTCGAAATACGCAAACAACAAGTTCTACATTGGCTTCTTCGGCAAAAGGTTCTAGGTTTATGCTCCGAACGCCTTACGATTTACAGAAAAAAGGACAAGACACAAATATTAATCTTGCTAAGAAAAATATTTCTAAAATACGCCCAATTGCTCCAAGAGTATTGGAAACGCCAGAAGCTGACCCTATGCGACTTAGTATTGTGAATCTTAAGGCTGGTTTTTTAGTGGATTTTGACCTTACCACATGGGAAACCGTACAAGAATGGCAATACGATTGGGATAATGGAAATAGTGGAAAAGAATTTCGTCTCATCAATGAAAAGGAAACACTTCACCTGTATATGAGAAATGAAGGAACGCAGCTTCACACCATTTTGGCAAGAAAAGTAAATATTTTTGCGATTGATAGAGAATTAGAAGATGAAATTCAGAGCAACAAACGTCCTCCATCGGTATTGAGTTATCAAGATATTGATTATTTTAGAGAAAACTCAAAAACAGGATGGAGACACGAAATTACAGCTAAAACGGCTGCAAATAAAGTTACTGTTTGGGAATATTTTGATGAAACACTTACTTTCTTTATGCGAATAGAACAAATTGAAGGACAAACTTACAAAGCTACTGTGGGCGAAGTGATTTCTCCTTTTGAGTTTTCAAATGTGTTGCCAAAAGAATAATAAACCTCGTTGACGGTTCTGACCTCAACGACGGTTTTCCTATTTACCCAAAGCTCTTCCTAAAAGCTGCATCATCAGCTGAAAACCTTCATCAAATTTGTTTCTCTTTTGCTCAAAAGAGAGCTTTCCATCTTTGTCTTCTGTAATCAAGTACGTAAAAACAAAATCGCCATCTCCATTTTGCCAGCCGTCTAACTGCCCAAAACGAAGGTCATTGATTTGATACATTTTATTTTCGTCTTCTTGGTACGTTTTGACAGTATAATAGCCTTGTGGAACTTCCAAGAGTTGTTGTACTTTTTTGTTGTCTTTGATAGGGGCTAGAAGCTCCCAGTTTTTGTCAAAGTAATGGTATTTTATAGTTTTATCTTTATCTAATACAGAATAATACCCACTATAATAACCGTTTTCAGTTTCTACGATATTGTTCCAAAGTAAAATATTTAATGGTGTTGTTTTGGTGTCATAGCGCAGATAATCTATATTTTGAGCTTTTAAGTTTTCTTCAAAAACGATATTCACTCGCTGCTGATTCACTACACCCATAAGCAAATAAAAAGATGACATTCCTACGCCAAACCACACTAAAAAAGCTCGCTTTTTATTGTAGAGTTTGTCTTTAAAAGCAGGTAAAAACCTAGCCCAAAGCAGCAAAATCAAGAACGGAACAGTATAGAAAAAATCAACTACGAAAACGGTTTTGGTCGCATAGCCATAATCAGAAAAAGGATAAAATATTTTTGTTCCCCACGTCGTAAAAATATCTAGCCACGAGTGGGTGAGCATTCCCCAAAAAAATAGATTTGTCCAACGCCAAAAACTCATTTCTGACAGGTATTTGAGATTATATTTTGTTCCCAAACGATTGAAAAGCCAACCTAAAAGTGGCGCAACCAAAATGGCAAACAAAACTGAGTGCATAAGGCTTCTGTGCCAACGCAACTCTTGTACGATATCCAAAAAAGGATTTGCCAAAACATCTAAATCTGGAATTGTTCCAGCGACTGCGCCCCAAAGCATCGCTTGGTTGCCAATTCTTTTTCCTGCGACAAGCTCGCCAACGGCTGCTCCTAATACAATTTGTGTGAGTGAATCCATATTTTTTTTGTATGACAGTCTTCCAAACTGGAAAAAAGTAGTGAAAGCTATTTTATTTCTTCGTAGTCAAAAGGCTGTAAATGTTTTTTAGCCTTGACTTTATATTTTTTGCTTATAACTCCATCGTCTGTATGCGTATCGACTTGAAAAATTACTGGTTTATTAATGTTGTTTTTAAAAAATAGTACTCCTTCTATATCTTCTCTATACTTTTGATTTAGTATTGTAATATCTCTCTTTGGAATTTCCACGTAATCAGATACATCAAGTCCATAAAATCCTAGAGTTGTGTCACTAGAAGTCATCAAAAAAACGTTATTAAAACCACAGTGTATTCCATAAAGTCGTGAATACTCTTTGTAAAGTAAACCTTGTACTCTTTGATATAAGTTGTGTTGATAAATATCTTCTATTATTTGATTATCTATATCTTCAAGAGGTTTAGTTTCTAAGTGTAAGTACAAAGCGACACTATCAGAAAGAAACGGTTTTAAATTGTCAATACTAATTGGGGCATTAGCATAGAGCTTTTTAACGTCTGAGTAAGCCATCGTAATTTGGTTATATAGCTGTCTATCTCTTGGATTGTTTCCGTGCTTTTTTATGTCGATGTTTATTCTTTTTGCTTTTTGTATGTGCAGCTTTTGGCTAAGTTCTTTAGTTTTTTGTTGTGTAATGGTTATTGCTTGCTTCTGCTCAGAGTGTCTCAGACTGTAAAACGAATAGTAGCATCCCCAAAACAGAGAAAGAAGCATCCACAACGATATTGCAATATTTTGTTTTGTTCTTTTCATAAACTTACCTTTTATAAGTAAAAGAGACTGAATCTGTTTCTGAGATTATTTTGATTACTAACTTAGTATTTTGTTTTCTTAGAGAAGGAGGAATAATCAAAAATCCTTTTTCGTCGAATTGAGTTTCTAAATTTCTAGGTTCAATAATTTTTGTAATTATAGTATCAAAAGGAAATAATGTAGTAAGATACAAGGCATTATTTCGTCCATCTGGACTGTTATAGTTTCTATTTTCTGAAAGGTGAATAGTCGTTACATAATTGGATAGAATAGCTTCTATTTTATTTGTGATTGTTTTTTGCCTTATCAACTGAATATCATCAGCATACATTTTTGTCAGTTGAGTTTGAAAACGAGCTAAATGATATTTACTTTCCAAACTATCCCTAGAAAAATAAAGTTGGTTGAGTTGTGAGTTATCTAAGCCATCTTCTAATTCAAAATTCGTATATCTTTCTTTAAGAAGTGGAGCTATTTCTTGTGCCTCTGTTACATATTTTTCAAAAATAGACGTAATTGGAATTTCTGTATTTTCTAAAAATTTTATATTATCAAGCTCATTTACAATCAATGTTTGTTTTAAACTATCTAGCTTTCTATCTATTGTGTATAATTCTGAATATGCTTTTCGCATGGCAAATTCTCTTATATAATCTCCTTCATAAATAATTCCTTCATCAACTGTAAACTCTTCATAGTATTGATAAGACAGTTCTTTAGTTAATCTAATCCCTTCCTCAAAAATCATTTTTTCATTTTCTGTATATTTTTCTTTCAAAAAATGAGAATATCCAAACCATAGCAAAGTGGCAAGCAGCAAAGAAGCTGGCAAAAAGGGGCGTAGTGGATGGAGCATCGTCCGAATATACTTCATAGATTTTAGGTGTGTAGATAAAGACAAACTAACGCAAAATGGACTTCAAAGGTTGAAATATCGAAAATAATCGATTTTTTTTTAGAAAAAATGAAAAAAAATTTCCTACTGTATTTTTATTACTTAACAATTTATTCACATTGAAAAATAGTCATAAATCAAATTTTTATTTTGTGATATGTATATTTTATGAAACGAATTTTTAAGTAAAATTAAATAGCTTACTAATTGAATATCAGTTAGATAGCGATTTATTCAATAATTATTATATTTTTGTGAACAGAGAATTAAAAAATCAGTTCTACGAATAAAATTCTTTCTAAAAATAGACTTCAAAATTATATTTTGTTTTAGAGTAGAATTTAACCAATCAACATTAATAAAATTCTTTATTTGTAAAGTTGTAGATACAATCATTAAATAGAACGAAATATTCTTTTAAAAAAATAAAAAGCGTCGTTTAGGTTTTTAACCATAAACGAGGATTAAACTTAACCTTGCCCTTGTTGGTGTCTTCATCAACAACTAATTAACAACACAAACATACTTATTACCTCTTTTCCTCTTTAAAAACTATGGTAGCAACACTCACTCCTCCGACAACAGAATCTGTAATGGAACAAATGCAAAAAATGGGACACGAAAATCTTGTTTTTTGCCAAGACAAACACTCTGGACTTCGTGCCATCATCGGTATTCACTCTACCGTTTTAGGACCTGCCTTGGGTGGAACTAGAATGTGGAACTATGCCACAAGTACGGAAGCAGTAACGGATGCCCTTCGTCTTTCTCGTGGTATGTCGTATAAAAACTCTATCGCTGGGCTTAATCTTGGTGGTGGAAAAGCTGTAATTATTGGCGATGCACGCACTCAAAAAAATGAAGCTCTTTTGCGTCGTTTTGGTAAGTTTGTAGAAAGCCTCAATGGAAAATATATCACTGCCGAAGACGTAGGAATGTCGACGATTGATATGGACTATATTGCAATGGAAACCAAACATGTAACAGGCTTGGCTGAAAATCGTGGTGGTTCGGGCGACCCTTCTCCATTTACTGCCTTGGGTACGTATATGGGAATGAAAGCAGCAGCAAAAAAGGCTTATGGAAGTGATAGTTTAGAAGGCAAAAAAGTTTCTGTACAGGGTGCAGGACACGTCGGCGAATACATCATTGAACATTTAGCCAAAGAAGGTGCAAAAATCTATGTTACAGACGTATATGAAGACCGTTTGATAGATATTGCTAATAAATATAACGTAGAAATTGTAGGCTTGGAAGAAATCTATGATTTGGACGTTGATATTTATTCTCCTTGTGCGCTTGGTGCGACAGTAAACGACGAAACACTTAGTCGTTTGAAGTGTCAGATTATTGCAGGTTGTGCTAACAATCAGCTCAAAGACGAGACAATCCACGGTAATGCTTGCCTTGAGCGTGGAATTATTTATGTACCAGACTTTTTGATTAATTCTGGTGGTGTAATTAATGTGTATTCAGAATATGCTTCTCTTCCTCGTGAGTGGGTAGTTCAGAAAACAGAACGTCTTTACGATATGTGTTTGGAAGTAATCACACAGTCGCAAGATGAAAATAAAAATGCTCAAAATGTAGCGATTCAGATTGCACAAGAAAGAATCGACCAAATTGCTCATATCAAAACTGTGAGATAAGGAAATATCCTCAACGACGACTTCACGTCTCGTTGACGGTTCAATTCATAAAAAAAGCGAATTGTAGAAAATACAATTCGCTTTTTTTGTTTATGATTTTACCTCCATCTCATCCAAACTACTCTTCATTGTATTGAGATTATAATGTTTCATAGAGAGTTTATTGTTTGGAGTGTTTTTATCAAAATGTGAGATGATTTGTGTCAGGCTAACCGTTCCACCATAAGGGTCACTCATCATAATTTGCTCTCTTGGCGTAGCATTTTGTTTTTCTCCTCCCTTGACGTGAAAATGCCACAAGATTTGTGAAATTGTATCTAATTTCTGTCCTTTTTTAAGATAGAATTCTAACCACTCTTCAAACCATTCTTCTCGTTTTTCGGCTACTTCAGAAGTGTAAAGCGTAGCAGATGACCAGATATAGGCAAACTTTGTATCTATATTTTTTTTGTAAAGTTTGTTTTCTTCTTCTACCCAACGGTATTCAGTCAGAGAAACAGACATTTTGGTTTTTTCAATCCAAACAAGTGTAAAAGATTCTATTTTGCTAAAGTCATAATTTTCAATGTCTTCTTGATTTTTTGTTGCCAAAAGTTCCATCAGAATAATTCCTCTACTTTTTCTGTACGGCGTGTTTCTGACGTGCTTTTTAAAAGCTCCATTTAAAAGGCAAAGCGTACGACCTTTGTCATTTATTCCAATCCAAGAGCCTCCAGCGTCGCCATCGACAGGGCGAAGGATTTTTGTCTTGTTTATTTCTGTGAAAGTGGGAAGCTGAGAGTTTTTACGAGTTTTTTGCTCGTCTCGGCTAGAAGTCAGAAGAAAATTTCCTTTTTCTAAAGGAACAAAAGTGAGTGTACACATGAAATGAATTACGAATTACAAATGTATGATGTAGGTTAAAGGTTTGCCTTTAACTTTAACAATAGAGTAAAACCCAAAATTACGCATTTTATTCTTCAAAAAACTTTTTATAAACTGGGCTTCTATACGCAAATTGCGCCCACATCCCTGGATAAATAACAGCATCTAAGGCTTTTGAAGAAGTATAATAATCAATATCATCGATAATGATACAATTATTCTCATCTATTTTTTTAATTCTGTGGTGGTGTTTCCAAGTTTTGAGAGGAAAAGGCAAATCATTGGCTGTATCTACAAAATAAATTTCGCTTTCTGTTTCGGCTTGTTCTACGATATAAGAAATCCACTTAGAGCTATAAATTCCAAAATCTAATTCTAAATGTACTTCATCGCCTACTTTGCAGCCATCAAAACGATTGAGTTTGAGCTTTGGAAAAGGTGGACTAAGTTGTAAAAAAAGTTCTTCTGTAAAGCCTTTCCAAACTTCACTTGCCGAACGAGCAATCGGAGTTTCTATAATTAATTTCATAGCTTATAAAATCAAAAAGCAAAGGAAAATGTTTTGTTATCTTTGTTTATAGCTTTGAACTTTTATCTGTTTTTTTTGAAAGATTGGAGGGGTTCAAATAAAGATTAATGTAAATGATTTTCGTATTCATTAATCACTTATCACTAATAATTAATCGTTAAGATACAATGCTTTTCTCTGATATACTTGGTTTAGAATCTCTCAAAAAAACACTTACTACGGCTGTTCATAATAACCATGTAGCACATGCACAGCTTTTTTTAGGCTATGAAGGAAGTACGGCACTTTCGTTAGCGTGGGCGTATGCAACATTTTTGAGCTGTGAGAACAAACAAGAAAATGATGCCTGTGGAAGATGTAGTTCGTGTGTGCGCTATAAAAAACTAATTCATCCAGATTTGCATTTTGTCTTTCCAACAGCCAAAGCAAAAGCCTATAAAGAGAGAGAAGAGTTTATGAAAGGCTGGAGAGAATTTTTACCAAAAAGCAAATTTCCAGTTTTGCAAGATTGGTCAGAATATTTGGATACAGAAGGGAAACAGTTTAGTATTTCGGTGGCAGAAAGCCGTTATATTTCAAAAATTTTATCCTTGAAAGCGTATGAAGGAGGCTATAAAATTCTGATTTTGTGGTTGCCAGAATATATGAATGCAAGTGCTGCCAATGCACTTTTGAAAGGATTAGAAGAACCTCCAAAGAAAACCATTTTCTTATTAGTAAGCGAAAAAACAGATAAAATACTTTCTACTATTCTTTCTCGTTGCCAACTTATTCAAGTTCCTCGTTATTCGGATGCAGAAGTGAAAGAGTATTTGATAAGTCAGAATATCAAAGAAAATGAAGCTGCCGAAATTGCGCCTTTGGTAGATGGGAATTTGAACGAGGCGATGAAACTGAGTAAGCATACACAAAATAAAAATCAAGAATGGTTTAGAGATTGGATGCGACTTTGTTTTAAGCACGATTATGCTGGCTTTGTAGAGCAAGCCGATTTGTTTCACAGCTTGGGAAAAGAAGGACAAAAAACGCTTTTGCAGTATGCTCTTACTATTTTGAGAGAATCTTTAATTTCTAATTTTGGAACACAGCAGCTTATCCGTACAGAATCCGAAACACTAAAGTTTGTAGAAAATTTTGCTAAGGTAATTGATGAGCGAAATATTTTTTCGTTGGTAGAAAAGATAGACGAAGCCTATTTTCATTTGGAACGAAATGCAAACTCTAAAATCGTTTTTATGGATTTATCAGTTCAGATTGCTAGACTTTTGAGGTAAATAAATTTATTGATTTGTACTATTTTTTACTGAGAAATAATTTATGGTTCGCTCCTACGGAGCTTATAATCTATAAAATTCTATGGCTACCAATGGAAAGTCCTTACAGAACTATTTTCCAGTCTCTGTAGAGATGAAACCATTGGTAGTAATTTAACAGTTTTCCCAATGCTAAGTTCCGTAGGAACGAATCTCTCTTCATATAATTAGAATTCGAAATATTTCGCATAATTATTTACTTTCTTCGTTCTTTGGTTATGAAACATCTACAAAATCCTTACTTGCCAGTAGCTATTTTATTGCTTTTGTTGGGCTTTTTTGGCTACCAAACCTTTTTTTATAGTCGTTATTCTGAAACGGAAAAAGATATTTTAGGCTATAACTATCATCAGAATAGAGAGCTAAGAGATGAATATCAAGAGCTTGCAGGAAAGGCGTGGAGAAGTGCAGAAAGGCATATTGAATCAAATGGCATAGATGAAAATGATACTACTAGAAAGATACATACTCGTTTCAAAAAACAAAGAGATGAATTAGATAAAATCTATCGGAATGTTCATGAGCAATATTTTGAGAAGCCAAGAGTTGAATTAATAGAAATAGTAACAGTTTCATACGAAGGAAAAGAAGTAGAAATGCCAAAGTTCCCTCCAAAAGTACCGAGTTCAAATATCGTTACTGCCTTTGAAGAATATATCAAAAAAGTATCAGTCATAGATTCTGTACTTTCAAAACGTTATAAAAACTTTGTATTTGAAGATGGAATGACAAACGAAGAGTTAGAAGATTTTTATTTTGATACAGACGATTATTTGAGAGCTTTCCATTATTCTCGTTTTGAGGCGCAGCTTGCCACAATGTATTATGAAGATTCTAAAATGCTTTCACAGAAATATTTGCTTTATCCTCTTGATTTGAAAATAGAAGATATAAAAGTTGTGCCGTATGTGCATTATGAAAAAGGAAAAGACAAGCCGTATTATATCAGTACGATGAGTGTAATTCCTTTTGACAAAGAAACTACTCGTCTAATTGACCCAGCAAACATAGAAACGAAGTTTGATGAGAACGGATTTATCATCATTCCGAAAGAGTTTAGAAAAGGCATTCAAAAATTTGCTGTGAAAGTTCCAACTTTTCTTGAAGGAGGAGACACTATTTTGACTATCAAACAAGATTTTGACTACCTAAACAAGTATTACAAAGATGAAAACTAAAACTATATTTTCTGTTTCTATTTGGGTTGTGATTGTCGTGGTAAGCATTTTTTATTTTGCTTCTCAAAATACGAACAAAGAAAATGAAATTCTTGCCATAGAGAAAAGTAGCAAAGTATTGAAAAAGTCAATTCAACTAACTCATCAAGATAGATATTTAAACTATTTATTTCACGCAGGATACGCTATAATTGGTAGTGAAAGAGAGCGATACACATTTTTTAACCTAAAAAATGCTCACAAACTGGCTGAACTTAGATATAAAAAAGGTGTAATCTCACTAGATGACATGAAGGAATATCCTTTGACAAACAATAAATTCTATAAAAAAGTCATTTCTCAAAACGATTCTAATCATTGCCTAGATAGTCCATTAAAACAGATAAATAAGCTCTATTTATACCAAAATTTAATGAATTTTGCAGATGATGAAACGTTTCAAAATATTAGCTACTGGGCAACAGGGTATAGTACATTAGGTGTTGAAGTAATAGAAAACGATAAAATAGGAATCAGACTAACAGATATTTTCCATCCAGAACCCATTGAATACTATTTAAGATGAAAACTAAAACTATATTTTCTTTATTCGCTTGGACTTTGGTGGGCGTTTTGTGCATATTCTATTGGAACACTCAAGAAAAGCAAAAGGCTAAAGACATAACTGCGATAGAGAAAAGTGAGCATTTTTTAGTGGAAAAAATCAAACTGAAAAAACACGTTATTTTGGAAAGAGAACAGTTTGATGTAGAAAATTCTGGTTATTATTCTCCAAAAAGTGAGATTTTCTATTCTGTAAAAACAAAGTTAGATTATTCTGATTCTCTGTACAATACAGATGTCTATGAGTGGAAATTACTGGAGAATCACATTGTCAAGGATTTTTACGAATATTCACCTCTAAAACGAGAAGAAGATGGTTCATTTTTGAATTTCGAAAATGGTTATAGCAAGCATCTGAGTAAGTTACACAACTTATTGCTTTACAGAACACACAGTAAATATAATTTGGTAGCCTTTCATTATTTTTCTGGTGGTGGGGTAATTTTTGACCCTATCAATTTGAAAGTTCTGCCACATAATCCATCTATTGTCGCTCACTACAATTTCTATAACTTTGGCGTAAATCCATTTTCCTCACAGTTTTATCAAAATAACCAACTTACAGACAAAATCTATTTTGATGTAGAAAAGGATACAACAATAGATTTTCAAATCCTAACAGATTATTTTTTGACCGATACTATTAAAACTGTTGCAGATTACAAACTCAAAATAAAAGCAGGGCAACGAACTGATTTTGAGATAGAGGAAATTAAATAGCTAATATTTCTTTTCATTTTTCCGTACCTTGTAGATTATTTAAGATGTTATTTTTCTGTCAGAACTTACTTTAATGAGCTATATTACTGCCCTCAATACTGCCAATCCTCCTTTTACTATTTCTCAAGAACAAAGTGCTGACTTTTCAGCGCATTTTATGGGCAAAACAAAAGATGAAAAGCGTAAAATCCGAATCCTACAACGTGCTACTGGAATCAAAAATCGCTATACAGTTTTAGAAGATTATACCAAAAAAAACGGTTTTGATTTTTATCCTAATACAGAAGATTTAGAGCCTTTTCCAACGACTGCCGAGCGAATGAAAGTCTATGAAAAGTGGGCAACAAAATTAGGTTTGGAAGCTGCAAAACCCATTATTGAAGGTAGGGAAAATGAAATTACACATCTGATTACAGTAAGCTGTACAGGAATGTTTGCCCCTGGAATTGACATTGAACTCTTAGAAAATTTGGGTTTAAATTCTTCCGTACAGCGAACGGCTATAAATTTTATGGGTTGTTATGCTTCGTTTAATGCGCTCAAAGTGGCAAATGCTTTCTGCTTGGCTTCGGATGCAAAAGTCTTGATTGTGGGAGTTGAACTCTGTACGCTTCACTTCCAAAAGCAAGCCGATGACGATAATCTTTTGGCTAATTCTATCTTTGCTGACGGTGCTGCTGCCGTATTGGTAGAATCTAAACCACAGAAAGGCAAGACTAATTTACTTTTAAAGAATTTTTATTGCGACCTCGTTCCAAAAGGTAAACGAGATATGGCGTGGTATATCAGAGATACAGGTTTTGAAATGCGTCTCTCGTCTTATGTGGCTGATATTTTGGGAGAAGAAATCAATCAGATTTTAGACAAGCTCATGAAAGGCCTAGAGGTAGATAAAAATTCAGACACCATTTCACAGTGGGCTGTCCATCCAGGGGGAAAAAAGATTTTAGATACGCTTGCTAAAAAGCTCTCAATGGATAAGTCTAAACTAGATGTTCCTTTCAAAATTTGGGAAGAATACGGAAATATGTCTTCTGTAACAGTCCTTTTTGTTTTGAAAGAACTGTTACATAACAAAGCAGCCTACCAACTCAAAAATAATCAGCTCATTCCTTCTCTTGCTTTTGGTCCAGGGCTGACTGTAGAATCTGCTCTTTTTGAAGTTGTAGAACAATAATATTTTACAATTCAATAATCTTAAATACCATTGTTGGTGTTTTAGCATAGCGACACCAACAACTTTATAAACTCACTACCTTGTTTAAAGTATATTCAATCAGATTATCAACTTCTCTTTGTGGGTTTTCTGAAAACTGATGTGTGATTCGGTTTGCCAAAATAGCATTCAAAGAAAGCATTTTGTGTCCTAAAAGTCTGCTCAAAGCATAATATCCAGCCGTTTCCATCTCCATATTGGTAAGAGGAAAATCTGTTATTTTATTTCTGATTTTTTCTAAATAATTGTCTGTCTGTGGCTTCAATCTCACTTCTCTTCCTTGTGGGGCATAAAAACCAGGGCAAGTGAGCGTATTTCCTTTTACGATATTACTATTTTCTGTAAAATGATGAAGTAAACTCTCATCTGCTGAAACTACATAAGGATTAAAACCTACTTGTGCATTTTGCTTGATTTGTTCAGAAATTTCTTGTTCTTTTTGGCTCTGCTCTAGTCTATAAAACTGCATCAATGTATCCATTCCGACAGCATTTTGAGAAGCTAAAAGTGTCCCTACTGGAATACTCTCCTGCAAAGAACCTGATGTTCCAACTCTGATTATGTTAAGTGAAGTTAGGTTTTCTTTTATTTTTCTAGTCTTGAAATCTACATTGACGAGTGCATCTAATTCTGTCATCAAAACTTCAATATTATCTGTTCCCATTCCAGTAGAAATGACAGAAATTCGTTTCCCTTTATGTAACCCTGTATGAGTAATAAACTCTCGCTTATGGATTTTAAATTCTATCTTATCAAAGAATTTACTTACTGATGGCACACGCTCTGGGTCGCCTACCGTAATGATAGTATCTGCAATCTGATGTGATTGTAAGTTGAGATGATAAATAGAATTATCTGGATTGATGATAAGTTCGGAAGATGGAATCATTGAGTTTTAATGGATAATTTTACTAATTGAGAATGGATAATTGAATTATCAAGAATCAATATAACATAAAAGATTGTATAATTCTGCCAAAACTATATGAATGTTCAATTCGTTTGAGCTAAAAATAGAAATTTAAAAATAAAAAACTATGGAAGGCTATCGCTTCGGAAAATATACACCACCCAAATCAAAAAAAAATAGTGGTTTTGATAAGTTGTTAGACATTTTTCTCCAACTTTTATCTATGGCAGGAGGAGATGTCGGAAAGGCAATGTCGTGGCTAACAGATTTAGACAGGCAGCACAACCTAACAGGAGAAGGCTATGGAATAGGCGATTTCTTTGAAGACCTAAAAGAAAAAGGCTACTTGGAGGAAAATCAGGTTACTGGAGAAATAAAAGTAACACCTAAAAGCGACCAAACGATTAGAAAGGCTGCGTTAGAAGAGATTTTTGGAAAGCTCAAAAAATCGAAGGGAGGAAATCATAAGACTAAATTTCATGGAAATAGTGGAGATATTTCAGCAGACGAACGTCCGTACCGTTTTGGAGATGATTTGAATCAAATTTCATATACAGAATCTATCCGAAATGCTCAAATCAACTGGGGTGTACAGGATTTTTATATGACAGAAAACGACCTCACCATCAGAGAAAAGGAATATTTAGCACAGACCTCTACCGTCTTGATGATTGATATTTCGCACTCTATGATTCTCTATGGAGAAGACCGAATTACACCAGCCAAAAAAGTAGCAATGGCACTTGCCGAACTCATCACTACAAAATATCCAAAAGATACGCTAGATATTATTGTCTTTGGAAATGATGCTTGGCAGATTGAAGTAAAGGATTTACCATATCTTGAAGTAGGACCTTATCACACCAATACAGTCGCAGGTTTAGAACTAGCCATGGGACTTTTGAGACGTAGGAAAAACCCAAACAAACAAATTTTTATGATAACTGATGGAAAGCCAACGTGTATAAAAAAAGGCTTGAAGTATTACAAAAATAGCTTTGGGTTAGATTCGACTATCTTGAACAAAACGCTGAATTTGGCAGCACAGTGTAAAAAACTCAAAATTCCGATTACGACATTTATGATTGCCTCTGACCCATACTTACAACGTTTTGTAAGAGAGTTTACAGCTACAAACGGAGGAAATGCCTACTATTCCAATTTAAAAGGACTTGGGCAGCTTGTTTTTGAAGACTTTAAGAAAAATAGAAGAAGACAGTTTTAATAAATGTAGAACACTCTTTAGAGTGTTTAGGTAAAAAGGTCAAAAAAATGATACTCATAAAAAAGTGTCATTTTTTTTGATTCTAAATAAGAAGTTTCATTTCGATAAAAAAGAGATTTTTACAGATAAATAACCTTGTTTTTTCTATTAAGATTCATTTGAAAATAATTAGTGTAAAATTAACACGAACATAATAGCTTTTCTCACGTTATATTTGTAAATTTAAGTCTGATTTTTGCACTACTTATATTAATTACTTTCCTCTCAACACATTAGAAATTATAATAGCTATGGGTAAACACGAAACTTCTGAAAGATTATTAACCACTAAACAGAAAGCATTAAAGGTCAATCTTGATGCAAGCATTTATGGTTCTTTTGCTGAAATTGGTGCAGGACAAGAAGTAGCTGCACAGTTTTTTAAGGCAGGAGCAGCTTCTGGAACGATTGCCAAAACGATGTCAGCGTATGATATGGCTTTCAGTGATGCTATTTATGGTGCTGAGGAAAGTGGACGTTATGTATGTGAGTCTCGTCTCATCAAAATGATTGAACACGAATACCGATTGGTAGAAGAAAGGCTAAGAGAACATCGCCCAGACACGTGTTTTTTCTCTTTTTCCAATACGATTGAAGTTCTGAATTATAGCAAAACAAATCGTGGACATGGTTGGATTGGTGTTCGTTTTCAGCTAAAGCCAAATACGCCTCCCAATGAAGTTATCATTCACATGAATCTGTTAGATAACCATAAGTTTTTACAAGAGCAAGTAGTCGGAATTGTGGGAGTAAATCTAATTTATGCTTGTTTCTATCATGCCAATGACCCAGACAAAATGCTCACTTCTCTTATGGACAATCTTTCTAGGGACAGAATAGAAATAGATATGTTTAGAATGACAGGAAAAGACTTTGAAGATGTAGATAATCGTCTGATGAGCTTAAAACTTGTCAAGAATGGAATGAGTAATGCTGCTATGTTTGGTGCAAATGGAAATGTATTACAACCTTCAGAAGCTCTTTACAAAAAAAATATTTTGGCATTGCGTGGGCGTTTCCGTCCTCCTACACATGTCAATGTAGATATGTTGCGTAGAGGTTTGGATATGTTTAAAGCAGAAGATGATGTAGCAGAAAAAGATATAATGGTATTAGTGGAACTAACACTTGCTAATCTTCGTGCAGAGGGAACAATCAGCGACCAAGATTTTTTAGATAGAGTAGATATTCTTTGTTCGATGGGACAAACTGTAATTATTTCCAATTATCAAGAGTATTACAGACTGGTAGAATATTTATCACTCTTCAACCGAGGTAAAAAAATCGGAATTATTTTGGGTATTTATTCGTTGGCAGATGTTTTTGAAGATGAGTTTTATACTAATCTTAATGGAGGAATTTTGGAAGCCTTTGGTAAACTCTTTGGCTCAAATGTCAAGATGTATGTTTATCCTTCACGTATTCCTGGAACAGAGAAAATTTTAGGTTGTGAAGATTTTGAAGTTGCTCCAAAGCAAGCCTTTCTCTATAAGTATCTACTAGAAACAAACAAACTAGCTACCATTCAGAATATCAATACCAAAATACTACATATTTTCTCTGATAATGTCTTGGAAATGATTAAGAATGGAAAAGAAGGATGGGAGGAAATGGTGCCAAAAATTGTTGAAGAGGCTATCAAAGACAAATGTTTGTTTGAGTATCCTTGTCCAACAGACAAGCTCTCAGTAGCTGAAGAAGAGAGAAAACAAGCCACCTTAGAAAGAGAACAAAAAGCTAGGCAAGAAATCATTGATAATAACTTGTAGAAAAGAAAGCCTACCAGTTTATAGAAATTGGTAGGTTATTTTTTCGAATAAATTCAATTTTCAAGAGTAATCAATTATGTTCTTATTGCTTTTTTATAGAAAAGCATTATCAACAAATAAACATATTTGTTGTGTCTCAATTTTGTATTCTCAAAAGTATTTACGAAATTTGCAACTCATTCATTTTCAGATAGATAAGTATTTTTTATCATTCTCTTAAAACTAGAGAATAAAATAGCATTACAACTGATTGAATGACAATAGAATAGAAAACTAAATTATACATTTTTTAATAAACTATTTTCTTTAAATGGTCGAAGCAAAAAAAGACACTCGTTATAAAGTAAAAGACATCACTCTAGCAGAATGGGGGCGTCGTGAAATTCAATTAGCAGAAGCAGAAATGCCAGGTTTGATGGCTCTTCGTGAAGAATATGGAGAATCTAAGCCACTTAAAGGTGCACGCATTGCTGGCTGTCTTCACATGACAATCCAAACGGCTGTCTTGATAGAAACTTTGGTAGCTCTTGGTGCAGAAGTTACATGGTCTTCTTGTAACATTTTCTCTACACAAGACCAAGCTGCTGCTGCTATTGCTGCTGCTGGTATTCCAGTTTTTGCTTGGAAAGGCATGAACGAAGAAGAATTTGACTGGTGTATCGAACAAACTCTTTTCTTTGGTGAAGGTGAAGACCGTAAGCCACTGAATATGATTCTTGATGATGGTGGCGACCTTACTAATATGGTTTTAGACCGTTATCCTGAATTAGTAGCTGGTATTGGTGGTATTTCAGAAGAAACTACTACTGGTGTTCACCGTTTATATGAGCGTATGCGTAAGGGAACTCTTCCATTGCCTTGTATTAATGTAAACGATTCAGTTACAAAATCTAAATTTGATAACAAATACGGTTGTCGTGAGTCTTGTGTAGATGCGATTCGTCGTGCTACTGACGTAATGATGGCTGGTAAAGTTGCTGTTGTAGGTGGTTACGGAGACGTAGGAAAAGGTTCTGCTGCTTCTCTTCGTGGTGCTGGCGCAAGAGTAATTGTTACTGAAATTGACCCAATCTGTGCGCTTCAAGCTGCAATGGATGGTTTTGAAGTAAAACCAATGAAAGAAGCTGTAAAAGAAGCTGATATCATTGTTACTGCAACAGGAAACAAAGACATCTTGACAAAAGAGCATTTCTTGAATATGAAAGATAAAGCTATCGTTTCTAATATCGGACACTTCGACAACGAAATCGATATGGCGTGGCTTAACAAAACATACGGCAACACGAAAGTAGAAATCAAGCCTCAAGTAGATTTATATACATTGGAGGATAACAAGCAGATTCTTGTGTTGGCAGAAGGACGTTTAGTAAATTTAGGTTGTGCAACAGGACACCCTTCTTTTGTAATGTCTAACTCATTCACAAACCAAGTATTGGCTCAAATCGAACTTTATACTAACCGTGATAACTACAAAAACGAAGTTTACACGCTTCCAATGCACCTAGATGAAAAAGTGGCTCGTTTGCACCTTTCTAAATTAGGCATTGAGCTTGACGTTCTTTCTAACGACCAAGCTGAATACATCGGTGTAACTCCAGAAGGACCTTACAAGCCAGAATATTACCGTTATTAAGAAATAGTGATTAATTGTTAATGATTAACGATTAATTATTATGACTTGATAAATTATAAAAGCCACTAGCATTAATTTGTTAGTGGTTTTTGGTTTGTATAATTTAAGAATTGATAAAGTAAAGTATTGGTTTGTCTTTTTGCACAGAGTTTTCGTAAATTGAAGTAATGATAAAACTCATCAAGAAAATATTGAACTGGGGAATAAATACAGAGCAAACCCCTTTGGAACAGAGGCGTATTCGTTTGCTAAATATTGCCTGTTGGTTGGGTATTATATCAAATCTTGCTTACACTATTTTTTTTCTAATTCTAGCAGATTATCTCCCTGTTGCAACAAATCTGATAGCTATTTTTATTCTGTTTGGGCTATTAAAACTCAATAAAAAAGGCAAATACCATATTGCTAGGTTGGGCTTCTGCTTAGATATTCCTATCTACTTTGTTGTAATGGCATTAGGTTTAGGAAAAGAAATTGGAATAGAGCTATATTTTATTGTTACTGCTATTATGCCCATTTTATTTTTTGATAGGTGGAAAGTTATTATTCCATTTTTTATAATGAATTTGCTGCTTTTTATCAGTGTAAAGTTGGGTTACGATTATGTAGAGCCTTATTTTTATCCAAAGACAAACTATTTTTTAGAAGTGCGTCTAAGTAACCGTATCAATATTTTTATTTTGCTTTTTATCATAATTGGTAGCTTTAAAGAAGAATTAGTTGCTTACCAAAAGAGCATAGAAGAACAAGGAAGAATTTTGAAAGAAAATAATGAAGAAATAAGGTCTCAAAATCTAGTCATTGAAGAAAAAAGCAAAACCTTAGAACAGACCTACAATCATATTAGAGACAGTATTACGTACGCCCAACGTATTCAAAATGCACTTTTGGGAAGCCCAAGCAATATCAAAAACTATTTTCAAGAATCCTTCTTATTTTTTCAGCCTAAAGATATTGTGAGTGGTGATTTTTATTGGTTTTATCAAGATGAAGAAAATAACGTTTCTGTTTTGGTAGTGGCAGACTGTACTGGACACGGCGTTCCAGGAGCATTTATGACTATTATGGGTTCAAATTTTTTAGATGAAATTATCAGAGAACAAAAAAACTACGACCCTTCAAAAATTTTATATCAATTAGACCATAAAATTACAACTTCGCTCAAACAAATCAACTCAAAAGTAAATGACGGAATGGATGTAGGTGTATTGGTTTTTAAAAGAAATGACTACAAAGTACAGTTTGCAGGAGCTAAAAATCCACTTTGGGTAGTGCGTGATAGTGAAATGCTGCAATACAAAGGTTCAAAGTTTCCGATAGGTAGTAGCCAATACAAAACTGCTAAAGAATTTGAAACACAAACGATTTCTGTAATTAAGGGAGATATGCTTTATCTTTTTTCAGATGGATTTCAAGACCAATTTGGAGGAAAAAAGAATACGAAGTACCTCAAAAAACGTTTTCGTGAACAATTATTGCTTCTTGCTTCAGAAGACATACCAACTCAACATCAAAAATTAGAACACGAAATAAATACTTGGAAAAATACTATGCCACAAACAGATGATATTTGTGTAGCTGGAATTAGAGTCGTATAATTTATTTTCTTTCTTCCTTAGCCTCTTTGCTAAAAAGTAGCATCGCAATTCCAATGAAAAAGAAACTGACAGAAGAAACTGTCGAAACTGCAAATACAATCTTATCAAAATTATTATCTACATCTTTCGTTTGGAAAAACAAAAGGTATATCATACCTCCAAAAACTCCTAGAGCTAAAAGGTTGAGCGCAATATAAGCTATCCAACTTCCAAGTTTAGGAAGGACAAGAAGGAAAAAACTGACTACCAAAAGACTTACATAAACTGGGATAAAAGCATCTGGCATTCTATTGAAAAGATTATTCAAAACCATCATAATAGCACCGACTCCCAAAAATATGGCTATAATACGATTTGTTTTGAAAAAATAGTTGGTAGTTTGAGGTATTTCGAAAGGCTCTAAAAAATCAGAGTCTAAAATAGTATCATGAGCTATCTGATATTTTTTGCTTTCTTTTCCCATTTCTGAAACTCCCAATAAAAAAATAAGCAATATAGGAGGAAAAAGAAATAAGCCTAAAACCAAATTGACCTTCATTTTCTGTTCTGCAAGCGTGATTACTAAATATTGTATGAGTATTAAAAAGCTAACCAAATAACTTGTTTTTTTTGCATTTTTGGAGTCGTCCCTTTGCCAAAATATAAATCCTACCAACGCAACAATACCAACAAGGAAACAAACCAAAACAGCAAAGAAGTCATTGCTTTTTATTAAAGCAAGAAAAGAACCTTCTTTATCTGCCAATGTAAAGCCTACACAAAAAGAAAAACAGAATAAAGCAATAGACAGATGAATTAAAGAAATACAAAACTTTGCTGGCTGATTGGCTATCATAATTTAGTAGTTTGGTAAGTGAAGTATTTTAGATGGGTTTATTTTCTATCCACTCTTGTTGGGCTTCTTTGCTTAAAAGTAGCATTGCCATGCCAATACAGAGAAGACAAATACTGCCCACAATTACAGAAAAAAAAAGAATAAATTTTATGCTTTCACTTGAGTCGTATCCTTGACGTGTTATGGAGGTATAAATCAACATCCCTGTTATTCCTATGGCAGCCAAAATACTGACCACAGAAAAAATCCAACTTCCTATTTTTGGGAAAATCCAAAGTACTACACTACCTATAAAAAAAGCTGAAGGAGCACTAATAACCCAAGAAGGCGCACCCATATCTGTCAGTGAAATAAAAAGCGCAAGTGCAAAAACCAAAGAACTAAAAGCTACAATATGATTGGGTTTCCAAAAAATAGACGAATTAGTGTTTTTATCTAATTCAGAAGCCAAAAAATCAGCATCTAAAGAATTATTTTCTGTTGATTGTATTGTTGTTTGATGATGTGTTATTTTAGAAAAAGCCAAGAGAAATATAAAACTGGCTACAGTAGCAATAACCATAGAAAAACTTATAATGTCTGACGTATTTTTCAATTCTGGTAACAAGGGTAGCAGTAAAAAAGTGAAACTAAATACAAGAATATAACTTATTTTTTTTGCCGTTGTGATATAATGGGAAAGCCAAGCCAAACTAGCTGCAATAGCACTTACAACAATGCAAGCTAGTACCAAGAAAATGATTTTATCTCTGCCATTAAAAGCTAAAAATCCTTTTTGAAATACTTCCATAACTATAAAACTGCCACAAAAAATAGCGATAGCTAAATGAATTATAGAAATAGCGAATCGAATGGGCTGCTTGGCTATCATAGGTCTTTGAAAATTTTGTATATGAAAAAAGCATTCTATTCTAAAGATAAGAATAAAATGCTTTTGTTTTTTGCAAAGTCAATAGTGTTGAATTACTTTTTAGCAGATAATAACCATTCTTTTGCTGTTACTCGCTCTTCAAAATAAGCAATTTTGAATTTGTTATTGATTGCCATCAATGATTTTAAAAGTACTTGAGCTGCAATACGCTGAAAGGTAGTGCTAGATTTTATTACTGCGACTTTAAAGTTTTCGCCAAGCTGTTTTTGAAGCATAGGCATAAATTTCAAAACGAGCCAAGCCCTTGATTTAGAAGAAACTTCTCCTACATTTTCTTGATTGAAAAGAACTCTAGTGTAGCCGTGTGTTTTTTCTTTATCTAAAAGAAGTAGAAATACTTCTTTATACTCTTCTTCATTTATATCTCCCTCCATTTTGATAAGAATATATTCCTCCTTGTTGTTCACATAAGAAGTAATAGACTTATCTGGGCTTTCATAAAAAGGCATCATATCGGTACGATGGTGTTGTTAAAGCTATATTTTATATTGTTTTACAAAAAAACAAAATTTATTCTCATTTAACAAAAATACTAGATAGAAGAGTTATTTAATAAAAATTAAGTTTTGACTTATCTAATTTTGAATGATGATTTTGCGTGTAATCACACCTTTATGTGTTTGTATCTTGACTAAATACATTCCATTGGAAGGACGATGAAGCTGGATTTCGAAGGTAGATAGAAACGCATTTGGAATAGCTTTTTGATATACTCTTTGTCCAATAGAATTATAGACTTCAACAGATTCAATACCTATGTTTTGAGTTTCTAGCTGAAAATTGCCATTGTTTGGATTTGGGTAGAGCTTGATTTGGTCATCTAGGTTGTTATCTGTTCCCAAAACGCCTTCTGGAGATACAACAATAGAAATTGCATTTGAATAGTTTTGTCCACGACTTGTAGAGTAAGCCAGCCAGTCATTGTTCGATTTCTGTTCCCATCCCTTACCCTCTTGTTTTTTTTCTGTAAAGATGGAAAAAGTATTTCCACTTTCATACTCTAAAGCCACTCCAGCAAAAATCTGATTAGGAATACTTTGAGGCTCATCAAGAACGACTCTTGTAAATTGCTTTCTCTCAAAAATATCTTTTTCAATGAGAGAATAAGATACATTTTGGCGATAGAGTTCCTCACTTGGTTTTCCATCATTATCTACTGACCACAAAACAACATCAAACGTTTCATTTGGGTTGCTAATATCTGCATCAGCAAAGAAAATATCGACGGCATATAGTTTTCTGCCTACTCCTAAACCATTGAAAAACTCGGCTTTATGTATTGTGGCTTGCTCATCATGTCCTGCAAGGGCTTTGCCATTAATTTCTTCATCAATGACATTTTTAGGACTAATATTCGTTACTCTGCTTCCCTCCACAACTTTAATCGCATCTGATTCTGTACGTTCTTTAGTAGCTATAGTATTGCTCACTTGGAGGGTAACATCATAAAGACCTTCTTGTGTAAAGTTAATTTGAGGAGAAATACCTGTTGTTTGTAGATTTGTATTTCCTGCAACTGTCCAAGTAAAATCTACACCAAATTCTGATTGAGAATAAAGATATCCTGTTTCTGAAAGAAGAAGTAGAGGATAACTGATATCAAAATCTACAACAGGAGCTTGTAAATCAGTTGCTTGACGGATTTGCAAGTTATCTAAGTACAAATTGTTGTTATTTGCTCCTATGTTTTGAAACTTAAACTGTATGAAACGACTATCACCTTCAACTTCCAAGTAAAGTTTATACGATTTCCATTGAGAAGATGAAGGAGTAAAAGTGTTTTTCTGATTGACAGCAGTTCTTATATCATATCCTCCTTTTTTCCATAGTGTTTTGAATTTATCTCCTGCATCAGTAGAATACGAAATTTCCAGTGAATCAGGTAATTTATCTTCATCGAAGCCATAAGCTACATCAAAGCTAATTTCAACAGTGCGATTAGAAGGAATATTAATAAATGGAGAGATAAAAGACAGTTCAGTTTCACAAGCACGGAAGGTTGCGTTAGGAGCATATACAGAAAAGTTGCTAGTTCCATAAGCTCCATTAGAAGAAATTCTCCAATTCGTAATATCAGACCTTTCAAAGCTCCAACCTTCTCTTTCAAAATTTCTGTCTTCAAAGTTTAGAGATGTTTGGTTTAGTGCAACAATATTATCGTCAATTACTTCTATTTGAACAACTTTATACTTATCACTTACTTCATCACCTATGACTTTGAGAGTTACCCAATATTTTCCTGTTTGGTTGTAAGTAATAGTTGGGCTTTTTTCTATAGAAGTTGTGGGAGTGCCACCATCAAATGTCCATTCATATCCTTGAATAGTAGCCCCCCCAGTAGCTAATGATTGATTATCAAACATTATGTTACCTCCTTTAATAACTCTATTTTTTGATGTTTCAAAAATAGCAAAAACATTCTTTCCAAGAGGTTCAGCTACATCAGAATCTAATAGTGTTCCTCTACGAGGAGAAATATCTAAAACGGCATGCATACGCTCTACTTGGTCTTTTGTAAATAAAGTCATGCAACGGTCATCAGTATAATCCATAAAATTTTGAGACATTATTATTTCTCCTTCCACACAAGCTTCTTCGTTGAGATTGCATCCACTTTGACGTACTTTGGTATTGGGAGTATCTTCACAAAAATCATCACTTGCACAACTTAAATTTTCATCTCCCCAAGTATGCATCAGTCCAAAAAAATGACCTACTTCATGTGTAGTTGTGCGTCCCTCGTTGAAAGGCGCACCCTCTATAAGTTGGGGGATATTAGGTGTTTTTTTTATCGAACCAAAACTTTTGTACCTAACTACAATCCCGTCTGTGTTGGCTGCTCCATTTTCATCTTTTATTCCATCCAAATCAGAGAAGACAGGAAATTGTGCATACCCAAGTTTTGTATAGTTGGCCACCCAAATATTAAAATATAGATTAGGGTTCCACACAGTATTTGGTTTTACATATGTATTAAATGAAGCTTGACTCCAAGTTGTTAGACAGCCTTTAGCACGATGAATTCCTACTTCATCCAAAGGTCTGCCCTCTGGGTCGACAGTAGCCATTACAAATTCAATACTTGGGTTGTCAGCCACATCTTTAAAAATATCTAATGTTTCATCTCTATCTGGGTTTCTAAAGTTAAAATCTTCATTCAAAACTTCTATTTGACCATAAATCTGCTCAGCAGAAATATTTGTACCCTCTCCAATAGCTTCGCCATTATGAATGACATGAACAATAACAGGAATTTTGTAAGTAGATTCTGTTTGATTGGTTTTGGCAATTATTCCTTTCTTTTGAAGCTCTTGTTCTCTTCTTTTTTGCTCTGCTATATTTGCTCTAACTTGTTTTATTTTATTTTCAAAGGCTTCACTTCCTGCAATATGGTCTTTGTTTTTTAAAAAGTGTTCTGTTTCAGTAGTTTCACAAGTACGTTGTGCAGAGCTTTCAGAACTTAGCGAAAAATGTAAAATAAAAATAAAACAAACAACAAATAAGAAATTATTTTTTATCATAGCTAGAGATGTTGAAAAGAAAATACATTAGATAGAATAAATGATGTAGTAAAAATACAAAATTTAAGTAAAAAGTTTTATCTTTATTACACCTTCATATTGAAGACCCAACAAAATGAAACTTGGTTGCATTTTGTTTTCATTAGTTGTTCTCTTTTCCTAGCATTTGTCGCATTACTCGTTTTTCAAGAGCTAAGAGAGAAGTATCATTGGGAGCAAGCAGAAGGGCTTTTACGACATTTTCATACGCCTGTTTTTCTTTGTTTCTTTCTAAAAGATAAACGGTTTGATTTTTCATTTTATTGATTTCTAATTTTACATATTCATCCAAAACTTCCAAATGTGTCTTGATGAATGTAGGATTATAGCCAATCGAATCAGCTTTTTGGTAGTAGGTATAGGCATCTAAAAATTTCTTTTGTTTGAAGGCTATTTCTCCTTTTTCTATCAATTCGAAAAACATTTCTTTCTTCGGAATCATAGTTTCTATATTCTTAATTTCTTTTCCGACAGTAGCAGTTTGAGCAGAATCAGCAAAGTCTAAGGCTATTCTATAGTTTTTTAGAGCCTCTTCGTAATTGGTAGAATTTTTTTGATAATTAGCTGCTTGAAAGTAGTTTTGAAACTTGAGCAGTTTTTCCTTTTCATTTGTCCTAATCAAGGAGTCTTGGGCTGTGGCTAAGGCTTTGAGTTGTGCTTTATTTTTTAAATTTAGTGAATGTACCCACAACCCTAATCCACAGGCAGCCAAAAGAGCTATTACAGCTAAAGCCAAAAAGACACGTAATCTTAGGATAGTTTTTTCTTGTTTTCTTTTTTGGGCGTTTACAGATTTTATACTCTCTGAAATAAACTCTTTTTGAATAGAGGTAGGTGTAGGAATTTTATTATGCTTTTTACACTCTTCTAGCCAGTTTTCAGCAATAGCAAGTTCGTTTCCTCGTAACAGAAAAGCGTAGTTTTTTTCATATTTGTTCCACTCTAAGGCTTTCTGTTGATATCTTGAATGCTTTTTGGTGTGCTCTCTATCAATATTTAAGGCTCTTAGAAGCTCTCTAAATTGCTGTCCATTATCGCTTTGTAAATTATTTTTAGAAAAATCTATCCATTGAATATGACTAGGGAAATAATTTGGCATTTCTTCAACGGCTTGCAAACGAACCAAGATAATTCGTTTTCCCATTTCCAAAGCGTGTAAAACTTCATCTTTACAATAGGGTGAGGAAATCGAAGCTGGAGAAATAATAAATAAAAAATTATCTGACGTTTCGATGCCATTTCTAATTTCTTCTCCGAAGTCTGAACCTGCAGGAATACATTCTTGGTCAAACCACGTTGTTCTGCCATTGAGTTGAAGTTCTTCATTGAGCCAACGGGCAAAGTCGCCATCAGTACGAGAGTACGAAATAAAAACTTCGTTACTAAGCGTTCCTATTTTGGCAATACTCTCCTCAATGAATTTCTCGTGTAGCTTTGTTGGAGTATTAAGTTTAGAATTAGTAGTATTGTTTCCTTGCGTTTTTCCTTGATGAAGCCACGTTTGTGCCTTATCTAAATTGTGTCCACGAAGTAAAATTGCATCATTTTGATGTTGTTCTTCCCATTTTAGAGCTTGTGCAAGATAGCGTTTATGATTTCTGTAATAATCATAATCGTCTTCAAGAATACAGAGAAGCTCATTCAAATCTTTTTCAAAATCTAGGTTTTCTGTAAAATTATCTTCTAATCTATTATCAGTTAGGTCAATGTAGGAAGAGGACAGCGCACGTAAGGCTTCTGGAAGAGTGTTTGTCTGCACTTTTTTTGCCAAAACAACAATAATTCGCTTATGAAATGTGAGAGCAAAGCGAAGTTCTCTAAGGCAATCTGAATTTTGAACGGAAGAAGGCGAAAGCACAAAGACAAAATTATCGGCGTGTGCAATTTGTTCTTTTATATCATTCACATAATCAGAAGTATCAAATCCTTTTTCTATCTCTCTTTGTATGGAGTTACTGGGAAGCACAACTGTAACTCCAGCTTTTATCAAGCCTTTCCGAATTTTTTCAGTTTCTTTTTGTTCTTGTTTTGCAAAACACAAGAAAACTTCTGACATCAAGTTATCAGCGTTTTTCTTAGACTCAGTTATAAACTCACTATGCAATACTGAAGGCACACAAGGAGGCTGATTAGGCGCAACAAAAACTTGAGTAAGCCAATTTTGAGCTTCTTGTCTTTCTTTTCCTACCAACAAAAGATTGGTTTGTCGTCGATTATTTTGCCAAAAAAGAGCTTTTTGCAATAGTTCAGTATGTAAATGAACATACTCCTTTTGGTTCTCTATTACTTTTATAATTCTTTCAAATCCGTCTTCAAAACTATCTATATCTTTTCCAAAAATAGGAATAGTATTCTGTTTGATAAATTCTACATCATCGTGCTTGCTCCACGTATTTTCATAGCTAAGTTGCCAGTTGTAGAGTTGGTTGATGTCATCTTCCGAAAGGTTTTGACGAGCATGTACCCAGTCTGTTTTTCCTAGAAGTTGATGCGAACGGTTCAAGACGTCTTTTTTACTAAAAATAGGCAAGACTTCCATTCCATTAGCCTCGTAAAACTGCACCAAAACACTTCGCTCTTCGTAAGACAAAGGAGCATCTTTTGTATCAAAAATAACATTTTGGTCGACAGGAATTACTCGCTTTCCTAGTTTTCTGGCATATTCCAATTCTATAAGGCAGTAAGCAGAAGTAAGACAACGAGGAGCAAGAATAAGTATAAAATTATGAGCCGACTCAATGCCATGAGAAATACGTTTGGAATAATCGTCGCCATCTGGAATATTGACTTTATCGAACCAAATTTCATAACCTTTTAGTTTTAAAGATTGATAAATCCGACCCACAAAGCCTAGACTTTCTTTTCTCCCATACGAAATAAAGGCATCTTTTGTCATAAGAAAACTAACCTTAGCTTATTTTTTGAATGAATTAGAATGTAGCTAAAAATAAGCAATTTCTTTTAAAAAGAATTATATCATCAAATCCTTTTATAATTTCTATATTCTCCTACCCTCTAACTTGTTGAGTTTTTCGTTCTTAAACAACTTTTTGGGAAAATAGTAATAAAAATAAGAGAGTTACTAGAACTATTTTCATTTTTTACAGTCTAGGTTACAATTAATTAACTAGAGTTATGCAGATTAGTACAGGACACAGTTTCAGATTTTACAAACCCTACTCTGTGGCACACAGAGCATCATGTTGCGTAAGCCCAGTTAAGTAATAAATTATACAGCTTAGTGTCCATAAACACATTGAATATTGAAAGTTACATAAATTCAATATTAAAAATGGTAAACCTATTCTTTGCTATTTCCTTGTTTTGCTAGTAAAATTATCTCCTACAAAAATTTTTCTAATAAAAAAAGGATTTTTAAAAATAATTTCATACCTTTGTAGATTGTTACTCCAAATCCAAACCTGCATCGCCCATGTCGTTCCAAAAGAACAAAAAGTTAAAAAACGATTTCAAGCGAATCACCATCAGCTTGGCATCTCCAGAGTCTATTTTAAATAGCTCGTTCGGAGAAGTTACTCAACCAGAAACGATAAACTATCGTACCTACAAACCCGAAATGGGAGGTCTTTTCTGTGAGCGTATCTTCGGACCTGTTAAAGACTGGGAGTGTCATTGTGGTAAGTATAAGCGTATTCGCTACAAAGGAATTATCTGCGACCGTTGTGGCGTAGAAGTAACGGAAAAGAAAGTCCGTCGTGAGCGTATGGGACACATTCAACTTGTTGTTCCTGTAGCGCATATATGGTATTTCCGTTCATTGCCTAACAAAATAGGTTATTTGCTCGGACTACCGACAAAAAAACTAGACCAAATTATATACTATGAGCGTTATGCTGTAGTACAGCCAGGGGTAATGGAAGCAGAAGGGTTACAACGCCTAGACTTTCTGACTGAAGACGAGTATTTGGACATTATGGACAAACTCCCTCGTGAGAATCAGCAGAAAGATGATAGCGACCCAGAAAAATTCATTGCCAAAATGGGAGCAGAAGCTATTGTAATGCTTCTTGACCCACAAAGATTAAACTTAGACGAACTTTCTTATGATTTGCGTGCTGCTGCAATGAATGAAACTTCACAACAGCGTAAGGCAGAAGCCTTGAAACGTTTGCGTGTAGTGGAAGCATTCCGTGATGCCAAATCTAGAAATGTTCCTAATGACCCATCTTGGATGGTTATTAAAATGGTACCTGTTATTCCACCAGAATTGCGTCCGTTAGTTCCATTAGATGGAGGACGTTTTGCAACTTCTGATTTGAATGACTTGTATCGTCGTGTTATTATTCGTAACAATCGTTTGAAGCGATTGATAGACATAAAAGCTCCTGAAGTAATTTTACGTAATGAAAAACGTATGCTTCAAGAAGCTGTTGATTCTCTTTTCGATAACTCTCGTAAAGTAAATGCTGTTCGTGGTGATGGAAACCGTGCTTTGAAATCACTTTCAGATATGCTCAAAGGTAAACAAGGACGTTTCCGTCAAAACCTTTTGGGTAAGCGTGTAGATTATTCGGGACGTTCGGTAATCGTAGTAGGGCCAGAACTCAAACTTCATGAGTGTGGTCTTCCTAAAAATATGGCTGCCGAGCTATTCAAGCCGTTTGTTATTCGCAAACTCATTGAGCGTGGTATCGTAAAGACAGTAAAATCAGCTAAGAAAATTGTTGATAGAAAAGACCCAGTAATTTGGGATATTTTGGAAAATGTATTGAAAGGACACCCTGTTCTCCTTAACCGTGCACCTACCTTGCACCGTTTGGGTATTCAAGCTTTCCAACCAAAACTTATTGAGGGTAAAGCAATTCAATTACACCCATTAGTTTGTACGGCATTCAACGCCGACTTTGACGGTGACCAGATGGCTGTTCACGTTCCTCTCGGACAAGAAGCTGTTTTGGAAGCCTCACTTTTAATGCTTGCCTCTCATAATATTCTTTCTCCTGCAAGTGGTAATCCTATTACTGTACCTTCACAAGATATGGTTTTGGGTCTTTATTACTTAACAAAAGGAAGAAGAAGTACACCAGAATTGAAAATTGAAGGAGAAGGCATGAAATTCTACTCAGAAGAGGAAGTTGTCATGGCTCTCAATCATAAATCTATTTCTAAGCACGCCTACATACATCTTCGTACACACGTATTGAATGAAGATACTGGCGAGTTAGAGTACAAGATGATTGAAACTGTTGCTGGACGTGTTTTATTTAATAAGTGTGTTCCTAAGGAATCTGGTTATATCGACGAACTTTTGAGTAAAAAGACACTTCAAAAGGTAATCTCTAAAATTGTGAAGCAAGTCGGAATGGCTCGCACAGCAGAATTTTTAGATGAGATTAAATTCTTAGGTTTCGACCAAGCCTACCGTGGTGGTCTTTCTATTGGTATCAACAATATCCCAGTTCCAGACAACAAGCAACGTCTTGTAGAAGAAGCGAAAGAAGAAGTAGCAGCGATTACGCAAAACTACTTTATGGGGCTGATTACAGACAACGAGCGTTACAACCAAGTAATTGATATTTGGACAAAAGTAAACCGTCGTATTACAGACGAACTCATGGATCAGCTTGAAAATGACGAGCAAGGATTCAATTCCATCTATATGATGATGCACTCTGGTGCACGTGGTTCTCGTGAGCAGATTCGTCAGTTAGGTGGTATGCGTGGTCTGATGGCAAAACCTCAAAAGAACTTACAAGGTTCGGTAGGTGAAATCATTGAAAACCCTATTCTTTCTAACTTTAAAGAAGGACTAGACGTTTTGGAATACTTTATCTCTACACACGGTGCTCGTAAAGGTCTTGCAGATACAGCTCTTAAAACGGCTGATGCTGGTTACCTTACTCGTCGTTTGGTAGATGTTGCCCAAGATATTATTGTAAATGAAACGGACTGTGGAACACTTCGTGGTCTGACAGTAACAGCACTTAAAGAACAAGAGGAAATTATTGAACCAATTTCTGACCGTATTTTAGGTAGAGTTTCTCTTCACGATGTATTCCATCCAGAAAATGAAGATCAAATCATTGTAGAATCTGGACATTTGATAGACGAAATTGACGCTAAACGTATAGAGGAAGCAGGAGTAGAAGCCGTAGAAATACGTTCTGTTCTTACTTGTGAAACTCGTGTTGGGGTTTGTGCAAAATGTTATGGACGCAACCTTGCATCAGGCAAACTGGTACAACAAGGTGAATCTGTTGGCGTTATTGCAGCACAGTCTATTGGTGAGCCAGGTACACAGCTTACTCTTCGTACGTTCCACGTCGGTGGTACGGCTTCTAACATTGCCGTAGAATCTACTATCAAGGCGAAGAAAGAAGGTAAAGTTATCTTAGAAGAAGTAAGAACTATCAGTACGTTAGATGAAGAGGGCAAGAAAGGAAATGTAGTCATGTCTCGTATTGGTGAGATGAGAATTGTAGATAAGGACAATGAAAATAAAGTCTTAGCTTCTCACAATGTTCCTTATGGTTCATTCTTGACTGTTAAAGATGGTCAGATAGTTCAGAAAAATGATGCTCTTTATAACTTTGACCCATTCAACGCTGTAATCCTTTCACAATTTGATGGAACGGTACAGTTTGAAGGTATTGATGAAGGCATTACCTATAAAGAAGAATCTGATGAGCAAACAGGACACCGTCAGAAAGTAATCATTGAGAGTAGAGACAAGACAAGAAACCCTACTCTTACTGTTGTAAATGCAGCAGGTGAAGGAGCAGAAAGTAGTGTCCCTGCTGGTGCTTATCTTACTGTTGAAGAAGGACAAAGTGTAAGAGCAGGTCAGATTTTAGCAAAAATTCCTCGTTCAGTTTCGAAGAGTAGAGATATTACGGGTGGTCTTCCACGTGTAACCGAACTTTTTGAAGCTCGTAACCCTTCTAACCCAGCCGTAGTATCAGAAATTGATGGTATTGTAAGTTATGGTGGAATCAAGCGTGGTAACAGAGAAATTTTTGTAGAGTCTAAGAAAGATGGTATTGTTAAGAAATATATGGTACAGCTTTCTAAGCACATTCTTGTACAGGCAAACGACTTTGTGAAAGCAGGTATGCCACTCTCAGATGGTGCTATCACGCCAGCCGATATTTTGGCAATCAAAGGACCGACAGCCGTTCAAGAATATTTGACAAATGAAATCCAAGACGTTTATCGTCTTCAAGGTGTAAAAATCAATGATAAGCACATTGAGGTAATCGTTCGTCAGATGATGCAAAAAGTAGAGATTATCGATCCAGGAGATACTTCATTATTGCCGAATCAGATTGTAGATAAATTTGAAGTTCGTGCAGAGAATGATTCCTTTATGGATAAGAAAATCGTTACAGATGTAGGAGAATCTACTAAACTCAAAGTAGGTATGATTATCACAGCTCGTGAACTTAGAGATGAAAACTCTAGTCTGCGTCGTAAGGATATGAAAGTGGCTAAAGTCAGAGATGCACAGCCAGCCGTTTCTAAGCCTACATTGCGTGGTATTACACAAGCCTCTCTCGGTACGAAGAGCTTTATGTCGGCAGCTTCTTTCCAAGAAACTACTAAGGTACTCAGCGAAGCCTCTATCCGTGGTAAGTCTGACGACCTCAATGGTTTGAAGGAAAATGTAATTGTAGGACACCTTATTCCAGCAGGTACTGGTTTGCGTAAGTACGAAGACCTTATCGTTTATGATGAGAAAACGTATGACAAACTTGAAGATACTTTGGCTGATGAAAATGTTCGTTCTACTCGCACAGAAGCACAGCTAGAGCAATTAAGACAACAACAAGAAGAAGAAACTACTGAAGAAGTAGGATAATTCTGAAACATCTTTGTTTTGATATACATCAAAAAACCTTTCAAAAACTAAATTTTGAAAGGTTTTTTGTTGTAGAACAGACTTTAGTCTGTTTAGATGCCTATATGTAATCAATTTCTTTTCAAAGTAATAACATCAAAATAAAATTTGTCTAAATGTTCAAAGTCTTTATCCATCGTGATTAATGTAGCTTCCAAAATATGAGCAGTTGCAGCAATCCAAATATCATTTTTACCCATATTTCTTGCTGAAAGTCCAGTAGGTAATGGATTTCCATCTAATTTTCCTTGGCTATACGCATCTATTTGGGAGTAAATCTCTAAAATATCTTCACTTTCAATAGGCACAATCAAAAACTTTCTTAGCCATTCATTTACATTCTGATATTTTTGAACTGACCATTTTCGTTGTCTTCCTAATGACTTCATTTCAGTAGGGTAAACGCATGAAAGATTTATGCAAAGACGACTTGTTCTAAATAGTCTTG
>NZ_JAHDIG010000035.1:26412-49421 GCF_020630935.1 Bernardetia sp. | reverse complement strand
TAACAGATACTTCTTTAGTTATTGTTAAAAAGTTTCCAACCCCATTAAAAGATACTATTTTCTTTGAAGAAGGAAAATACAGAGCTGTTATAGAATATCCTGATACAGTAATATACAAGGAGGTCGAAATACCTAATGAGATTACAAGACACGATATAAAAATTGATACAGTAGGAAATTATATTAGAAAAATAATACAACCAAAATATGGAGTAAGAGGAATCACAGGAATCTACTTAAAAAAAATAGATAGCGACTTTGCACTTGCAATAGTAGATAAAAATCTAAATCCAAATCAACGAAATAAAGTAGTCAAAGCATTTAAAACCATTAAATTCAAGGAAGAAAACTAGACTTGAATTTTCTCCCTCTTCACCCACTCCAAAAACTTTCCATAAAACTTTCCTGCCATCAAAACTTCTGGGTTGCCTAATAAAATGAGCTGTTCTTTCGCTCGGCTAAGAGCAACATTGAGTTTTTTATCGACGGTTTGCTTGTGGTTTAGCGACTGCAAAAATCGCATCTGTGCAGCGTGATTGGTCGCCATGGAGAGAATAATAATTTTTCGCTCGCTTCCTTGATAACGCTCTACGGTATCGACGGTAACTTGTTTCCTTAAATTTTCATCTAGCCTTTGATAAATCTGTGCGATTTGCGCTCGGTAGGGCGTGATTACTCCAACAGTTTCCTCATCAAAACTATCTCCAAAAATTCTGTGTATGCTGCGTAAAAGTTCTACTACTTTGTCAGCTTCTTCACTATGAAATTTTGTTCCTTTTTCTGATTTGGTGGGAATGAAAAGCACTCGTTTTTGTCCTAAAAACTTTTCTAGTTCATCCTCCGAATTTGGATTGTAATAACTCATTTTTTCAAACTGCCTTTCACTTCCAGCCTTTAGTGTCTTGTAAAATTCTGTACTGATAAATTCGGCAATATCTTGGTGGGTTCGGTATTGCGTAGAAAGCATTGCCACACAATTATTCCAGTTTCGTTTTTCGGCATTTTCTACCAAACGCTCAAAAACAGATTGGCTCAAATCTTCAATTCCAATTTCATGTAATAAAGGACTTTTTGCTTGGCAAAGTTTTGAAGGCTGCGTTACGACAGCAGGCAACTGTTTTTCATCTCCAATCAAAATAAAACGTTTGAATTTTGGCAAAATTCCACACAAATGAGGCTCTAAAAGCTGTGAGGCTTCATCTACGATAAGGGTGTCAAAAATACGTTTTCCTCCATTGGGGTCGTCTCTATCCAAAATGCGAAGATTAGAATAAAATGAAGAAACTGTCGACACAAAAACTCTTGAGGTATGAATTTTTGCTTTAAGCTCGTCTAAACTTTGCGATGCTTTCAAACTATTTTCAAAGAAAACACTATCCTCTCTCACATTGCCTAAACGCACAAAATCATCTCCACACACTTGTTTTACTTTCTGTGAAATTTCATCCGTCGCTCGGTTGGTAAATGCCAAAAGAACTACAATTTGGTCAGTCTCGTTGTAGAGATAATCGACCATATTTTTAAGCATTGCTGAAGTCTTTCCAGTTCCGGGAGGACCTTGCAAAAGGAAATAATCTTTAGACGAAAGTGCACGATTGAAAATTTCGTTTTGTTCTTCACTTAGCCCTTTTTTGGTATAGTCTATTTTAAAACTCTCATCAAAACGAGGTTCTTGTTTTCCGTAAATGATGGCTTTCTTGTAATTGTCTGCTCCTAAAAATTCTGCAAGTGATGCGCTAAGGTCGTTAAAGGTGCGTTCCATTAGATTGGGTTCTATGCCCCATTTCGGATACGATTCAAAAAATGCTTGATTGATGTGTTTACTCCAAATTTTTACAATGACTGTTTCCGATGAAATCTCTTCAATATTTCCTTTTAAAATCTGATAACGAAGTGGAGAATGTGCTTTGCCGTCCTGCTCATTTTCTATTGGATAAATTACGACAATATCGCCTGTTCGGAATGAAGTAACTGAGTTTTCTAGGGGACGTTGCAGAGTAAGCAAACATTCATCTTTATTCCATTCTTTAAAACTTAGTTCGTTTAGAAGTGAAAAATTATCTACTTTTTCAGCTTGCGTATTTTTCCAAAGACTTGCAAAACCCTCTACTGGTTCTGTTCCTGCCATTCCTCCTACCTTCGCAAACATTGCCTCACGCATCACAAGAGCAATAAACTCTAAAAAATAGGCTTTGTCTAATTCACTTGCCTTTTGCCATTTATCATTAAATTCCACGGCTTTGTCTCTATCAAAAAAGGCTGGATTTGACATTTCTACAGCCTTCAAAAGATTATCAAATACCTTTCGACTTCCATTTGCAATCCACATATCCATTGCTACAATTTTGTTACGGATTTCCATTGCCGTTTGCTTATCAAAGTCAAGGCTACCACAATCACGCAAGCCGTTTTGAGAATCACTAGAGTACAAAAGCGCACTAATTCCTGTTCGCTTTTCGAAAGTGCTATCAATCAGAAGGTTATAACACGCCACCTGTATCAAATCATTTTTCCAACCATTTGATATTTGAACGTCTGGAGCTTTAGAGCTTTTGAGTTCGATAATATCTTTTCGGTCTCTTAGCTCTTCTTCTCTGTGTTCAATCAGAAGGTCAATACGTCCTTGTAAGCCGTATTTGCTAGAAATAAACGTTGGTTCTGTAGTCAGTAAGTTTTCAAAATAGGGCGAAATATGTTTCTGAACGACAAAAAAATGTTCCTTTAGTTGTCTGCTAATCTCTTTGAGTTTATCCGTATCGATAAAAGCTGCATCAATGCTATTTTCAATAAAGGCATCTTTATAAGAGTCTGCAAAAGTAGTTTCTGGATTTTCTACCAGTTTGTCTAAAAGCTCATTAATTACTTTTCCTCTAAATGTTCCTTCATTTCCTGCAAAAAATTCCAATTTAGAAAGTAAATAAAGGTAAGGCGTTTGTCCTTTGAAAGTTTTACATTTTGCAATGGCAGAAGCATCTACTAAATAATCTGGATTTAAGATAATGAGCGATTTGTCTGTACTGACAAACTCATTTTCGCCTACGTTTTCCAAATTCGTAACGCTAACAGGCTGATAAGGCATCAAGCGAGGAATTTCTCTACTTAGATTGTGCTGATGAAAGATTGTACCTTTTTTTGTGTAATAATGAACATCTGCCACCGAAATACTAATCATTCCGTGTTCTTCGGTAAAGAGTTTGAAAGAAGCTGTTCCACGATTTTTGTCATCGTAAACAATTTCTGAATCTTTTTCCTGCACCGTTCCAAAAATTCGGCTGATTTTCTGCTCGGCATCCTCTCTGAAAGCTAGGCTGATGAGTTCTTCGTCTTGGTATTTTTCTTTTAATAATGTTGGGGCATCTTCTGTCGCAAAAATCTGAACTAAGCGAGTAAGAAGCGATAAAGCTGTCAGAAACTGAATTTCGGTAGGTTTGAAAAAGACTTGTAAACTATTTTTTCTTAGAAGCCTGCGAAGTCCTTGCAATTCGGATTCCCAATCACTTCCCAATCCATACGCTTGACACACAAAATGCAATTTAGCGTACCACCCTGTGAAAATTTGCTGCTCACGGTCTTCTGTAAGGTTGTTTAGCAGACTCAAAAAAGCCACATACAGACGCTGCAAACGTTCTTTTGGCGTTTCTTCGCTTCTAGTAGAAAGATGTTGGAGTTGGTCGTAATAATATTGAGTTTCTAGCTGATTGAGGACGGTTTTTCGCATATCTTTATTCAACCGTCGTTGAGGTCAAGACCGTCAACGAGGATATTTATTTTATCAAGTACAACAATCTTCGAAATTACCCTATTTTTTAGATTTTTGCAAAATATTTGAGCAAAAACACTAACTATAATTTTAAGTTTTAGATATAATTCGTTATTTTTATCTTCACATTTAAACAATATTAGACTATGAAATTTTTTAAAGAAGAGCTAGATGAAATTGGTATTGAGAAGCAATTAAGTAGAGTAGGATTCCAAATAATATATGAAGAGGAAGGAAACCTAGTAAGAGCAAAATTAAGACCTACAAATCGTTTTAAAAGCTATAGTACAAGTTTTGAAGATTGGAAAACAGCCATATCAAGAAATATTGAAGAGAGGCTAGTTGAAGGTAAAACTCTAGAAATAGAAATTATTGAATAATTTGTTTATCTTTCATTTCAAAAATTAACAATTTAATTATGTATATATTCAAACACCTTGAAGTAGCTTACTTTAGGGTGTTTTTCATTTTCTGTACAAAATATGCTTCGTCTCTATGAGACTTCAAAATACAAAATTGATTTATTCTCTACCAATGGGTCGCCACGCTGTGGCTTCATTTACCTATAGTCCTATAAGGACGAAACCATTGGTAGAAACCAATAATTATTTTTCAAAAAGCCACATCGTGGCGTGCCGTTCTTTCAATCAAAGAAATAAATCCAAATAAAAAAGGCTACCAAGTCATAAACTTAGTAGCCTTTATCATTTAGAGAATAAAACTAGCGATTTCTGTATTTCTCTTTAGCAATTTTATTTTTTGCTTTTCGCTCCTTGGCTTCACGCTTTTTTCTAGCCTTTATTTTCCAAGGCGCATTTACCTCCCAGTCGCCAGCCATAATACAGCCATAAGGCAAAATTTTATCTTTTACTTCACCAAGTCCAAACTCTTTCATTTGATCTTGTACGTTTTGAGCATTTTTATAGGCAGATGGCAACTCTGAAATATCTATCTCTCCAGAGAAAAAACGAACATCCAAGTTTGCTGTTTCTTCAGCAAAAACTTGCTCTTTTGTTTTGTCTGCTTTGTTTCTCTTATGCTGCGAACGGCTCACATCTCTACCTGCACCGTGTGGCGCAAAGCCTAGATTAGAATCAGTAGTTTCTCCCTTCACAATTAGAATAGGCTCGCTCATATTCAAAGGAATTAGGCGCAGACCGTCTTTAGAATCTGGAACAAATTTATCATCTAATGGCGTAGCTCCTTTTGCATGATAAAACAAATCATCTTCCTTAAAAACAAAATTATGCTCATTCCAAAACTGGTCTAGCGTTTCTACTTTCAGCCTTCGCTGTGTAGTATCGTGAAGCAGTTTATGATTTAATTTCGTCCATTCTCTGATAATTTGCAGAGCTTCCCAATAGGCTTTTCCTTCTTCTGTATCGTAAGGAATCCACGCATTTTTGGCAAGTGTTTTTGGAGACATTTGTTTTCTAAAGGCTTCTGCCAATCGCATCCCTTCTGTATATAAATTTGCACCAAACCCACGGCTTCCGTGATGCGTTACTAGCATTGTTTCGCCTGTTTTTTCAGAACGACCTACATACAAGAAGTGATTTCCGTCGCCCTGCGTAGCCAAATGAGTACGGGCAAATTTCAAACTTCTATCTGTATTCAAAAATCGGTTAGACTTGATTTTGTCTTCCAAATCTCTAGGCAAATCAAAAATATCTTTTCGCCCTCCTCCTCCAAAATGAGTAAGCGCATGTGCCTTATCCAAGACTTTTTTAGGGTCAATGTGTCCTAAATTGGTCATCATTACCGAACAACAAATATCTGCGCTATGCATGGCTGGATGAATTGCATTTTTAGCCACAGCAATTCCACCTACAGGAATCTGTCCCACAGCACCTGTCGGACAAGCATCTGGCATTACAGCACCTTCCACCAAAGTAGGCGTTTTCATAAGCTCTTCCATTGTTTTATGGATTTGCTCTACATTTGCCACTTCTTCATCCGATTCTGCACGAATATTTTTATGATAATTCAAGGGCGTAGCATAAGGCTCTATCACAATAGGCTCAGCAGACTGTAAATAATTCAGTAAATTATCGCCTTCCAAGTTGTGTTTATTAGCGTAGCTAATTGCTTCTTTAAACCATTTTCCTTGCTTGAATCCTAAATTGATAAGTGTTTTTCCAGTAATCATTGTGATTTGGTTTGATTCTTTTTTGCTTTTTCAAATCCTAAAACAAAAACTCTGATAAGATTAGTTCATTATTTTTATAAAAATCATAAGCCAATGATAAGTCAATTACTTTTCAATTTCTTGCAATACTCTATTAAAACTTCGAAGGGTAACACCCAAGTAATTAGCAATATCTTGTTTTGGAATGATAGAAAAAAGGTTAGGAAACTGTTTTTTTAGCCGTAACAAATTTAATTTTATAGAATGTGATTGATTGTAAGAATGCCTTATCGCTTTGTATTTGATTTTACTAGCCATAGATTTGAAAATGAGTTTATTGAATACTTTGTCATTTTCTAAAAGCTCTAAAAAATGAGTAGTGGCAATTTTATAAACTTCCATATCTAAAATAGCTTCAATCGCACAAAAACTCTGTCCGTCACGTATAGCTTCTACCTCGCCAAATAGTTCTCCTTCTCCAAAAAACTCTTGTATAAAATCGTTTCCTGTGTCTTGTGTAAGATAGCATTTTGCTACTCCACTCTTGATAACATAAACATGAAATATCTTTTGATTTTGTTCTATCCAGCAAGTATTCTTCTTTATCTTTTCTTCTACAAAATATGTGGAAGGCATTTTTATAGCATTGCTGATGTATTCTAAAAGTTCTGTATTGGTTCTAATCATTTTTTATTTTTCAGTTGGGACAAATGTCCTTTATCTTCTACAAATTCTTATCGTTCTTTGCAATTTAATCAAACAAACCCTAAATAATCAGCATGAAAACTGAAAGACTCCACCAACAATTAGAATTTATCAAGGAAATAGATAAACTAAAGTATATTCAAAGAAAAACTAGACTTTTTAATAGCAACAGACATGAAAATGATGCTGAACACAGTTGGCACTTGGCAGTAATGGCTTTGATTTTATCAGAGCATTCTGATGTAGAAATAGATGTTTTGAAGGTTTTGAAAATGGTTCTGATTCACGACTTGGTAGAGATAGATGCTGGTGATACATTTCTTTTTGACACAACAAAAAACCATTTGAATACAGAAAATGAACTTATTGCAGCTAAACGTATTTTTGGGTTACTTCCTAAAGACCAAAAAGAAGAATATATCAAAATATGGCAAGAGTTTGAAGCAGGAGAAACTAATGAGGCTAAGTTTGCCAAAACGATGGACAGATTTGAACCCATTTTACAAAACGCATCAAATGCTGGAGGTACTTGGACAGAGTTTAGTATTTCTTATCATAAAATCATTGATAAAGTGAAAGGGATTAAACTTGGTTCTACAACAATTTGGAACTATACATTATCTCTTATTGATAATTTACGTACAAAAAAAATTATACATGACTAATTCAGATTCTATTTACACTCTAAATTTCGGATTGGTTTGTATCAGTTCGTTACTTTTTTTAGCTAGTTTTAATATGCTTATCCCAGAGCTTCCAGCTTATTTAAACAGCTTGGGAGGAGAAGAATATATAGGTCTTATCATAGCATTATTCACACTAACAGCAGGAATTTCCCGTCCTTTTAGTGGAAAACTAACTGATTCAATAGGAAGAAAGCCTGTTATGTTGATAGGAGCAAGTGTATGTCTGTTTTGTGGTTTTTTATATCCTGTCTTAACTACAGTAATAGGTTTCTTGTTGTTAAGGCTTATCCACGGATTCTCAACAGGGTTTAGCCCTACGGCTTTTTCTGCTTATGTTTCTGATATTGTTTCTTCAAAAAAATGGGGTGAAGCACTTGGCATACAAAGTTTGTTTTTTAGTTTGGGACTGGCTTTAGGACCTGCATTAGGAAGTTCTATCAAGCTATACTTTTCTTTTAATGTGCTGTTTTATTCTTCTTCTTTAATGGCTTTTTTATCTATGGCTATGATAATGAATTTACAAGAAACACTACCTAACAAGCGAAAGTTTAGTTTTTCAACATTGAAATTAGGCAGAAATGATATTATTGCAAAAGAAGCCTTACCACCTGCATTTGTAACACTACTTTCTTATCTTTCTTTTGGTATTATCTTGACTTTAGTTCCTATTTGGACAGAGCATTTAGGAGCAAAAAATAAAGGATTGTTTTTTATTGTTTTTACAATTTCATCACTATTTGTACGATTTTTAGCAGGCAAATTATCAGATAAATATAGTCGTACATTAATGATTAGTATTGGGCTTGTTTTTTTAGGAGTATCATTGGTTTTGATTGGAACAATGGAAACTCTTTATGGACTTGTATTTGGAGCTGTTTTGTATGGAATAGGAATGGGGATAGTCTCGCCCTCTCTGAGTGCTTGGACAATAGATTTAAGTTATTCTGAAACTAAAGGAAAAGCAATTGCCACCATGTTTATTGCTTTGGAAATTGGAATCGGAGGAGGAGCTTTATTATCAGGTTGGTATTATCAGAACGAAATTACACATATTCCAACTGTATTTTATACTTGTTCTTGTGCTGTTTTGGTCGCCTTTCTTTATGTTGCTCTTATATATAGACAAAATAAAAAAGCTGACTTCTATGCTTGAAGTCAGCTTTTTCTATGAAATAAAAATATTAAGTCTATTTTTTCTTATTTATTCCTTCTGTATTTTTATCAATGATTTTTCCAGTATTCCAACCAATATAAGGATTGTAGCCATTGAGGGTTTTCTTATACATTCCTCTACCTTCTGGGTGGTATTCACGTTTTTCTGGGTGGCTTTTACACTCAGCGCTACAAGCTCCATCCATTTCTTCTAGGCAAGAATTACAAATTGTAGTATGACGATTACATTTTGGATTGGCACAGTTTACCATATTGTCTGACCTTTCCTCACAAACATAACACGTACTGACAAGTGTTGGATTTACTTCATTGACATCTACAGCCACACGTTCGTCAAAAACATAACATTTTCCTTCAAAATCTTCTCCACCAACTTCTTTTCCATATTTTATAATTCCTCCATGAAGCTGATATACATCCTTAAAACCTTCCTTCATAAGTAAAGCAGAGGCTTTTTCACATTTGATTCCACCTGTGCAGTAGGTCAAAACTTTTTTGTCTTTGTACTGCTCTAGTTCTTTTACTTTTTCTGGAAAATCTCTAAAGTTTTCAATGTCTAAAGTAAGTGCATTTTTGAAGTGTCCTAAATTATGTTCATAATCTGAGCGAACATCTAGGATAACCACATCTTCATTATCTTTCAAATCCTTAAATTCTTTTGGAGAAAGATGTGTTCCTGTTCCGTGATACGGTTTGATATGTGGAATACCTGCGTTTACGATTTCCTTTTTCAGACGAACATTGATTTTGCTAAAGGTTTGATTTTCAGAAGCATCAATTTTGAAATCAATGTCTTTAAAACGAACATCTGCATTAATAGCATCCATATAGGCTTGGCAGGCTTCTGGCGTTCCACAAACTGTTCCGTTTAAACCTTCATCTGCTACTATGATTCTTCCCAAAAGTCCTAACTTGATACAAAAAAGATGATGTTCTTCTTTGAATTTTTCTGGATTTTCTATCGGCGTGAAGCAGTAATATAAAAGTACACGATACGGAAAATGAGAATTTTCGACGTTGTTTATGGCTAAATCTTGGTTTAGCGTTTTGTTTTCTTGAGTAGTTTTCATACCTATTTCTTAGTTTCAGCTAAGTGGTAAAATAATTTTAAAGCGCAAAGATACAAAAAGTAAAAGAGGATTCTATATTTCTTCTAGGGTAAACGCACGAAAAAAAAGTATAGCCATTTAAATCAAATAGAAGCTCTTTTTTACTTTGATTATTTATATTACTCTGACAAGTAAAGTTTATTTAAAGCTAAGTGAGCTAGTATAAAAAGTTTCGTGCGTTTACCCTATATTTCTTCTAAAATAGATTTTCCTTCTGATAAGTCTCCACTTGTCCATTTCCACGTTTCGTGAAGTCTAATTTTGCCATTTTCTAGTATTTCTGGTCTTGACTTACAAACGCCTGTCATCAGTTCTCCTTTTTCATTGACTTGATGATAACGCATATCAATATTTCCCTTCTCATCTACCATTCCAATCAAATGACCTTTCAATATTTTTCCACCAGTATATGTTGAAGTCAAAATATTTCCTTCTTGTTTGTAATGAAAGATAGTTTCTTCTGAGGTTTCTCCATTTTCTGTATTGGAGACAGGACGAAATTTTTTATTGTGATAATTCATTTTGAAAAATTATTTTTCTAAAGAATTTACTATTTCTTTTACTTCTTCTAAAGAAAGGTTAGTGATTTTTGAAAGCACAGTTAAATCAAGTCCCTCAGATAATCCATTTTTTATAATCTCAATTTCCTTTTCTTTCTTTCCTTCTTCTTTACCTTCTTTTCTACCTTTTGCTATACCCTTTTCTTCTGCTGTATCAATTACATTTTTTATATCTCTGTAATATTTCAAACTGTCTTCATAAGCCATTCGTTCTTGTTTATCGAACATTGCAATTTCTGCTGTGGCAAAAACTTTATCAAAGATTCTTTCTTGTAGAGCAACAGGACGATTTTGAAAGCGTTGGAGGTTTTGAATAACATAAAACCATTTGTCCTCTATTGTTTCCAGCTCTTCTTCTGCTTTGTCAAAAAGTGGAATATAAATCTGTACATAAGTCAGTTTATCGTAAAAAACCTCTTTGGTTTCAACATCAATAAGTTTGGCTACTGACTTTACAGGTGCTTTTTCTATTCTTTTTTGTTGTTTGGTTGCATAAGAATTATCATCAATCAGAAAATTTAAGATAGATACAGAATACACAGCCTTCAACTCAAAATCCCAATCTCCCTGTTGAGCTTGTTCTTGTATGGGAAAAGTAGAGTAAAAAATAGTACGCTCCTTAAAAAACTTTTGTCTTGCCTTCTGTAATTCTACAATAAACTTTTCTCCATCAGGACTTTCACAGTATAAATCATATACTACCTTTCTATCCAATGCAGAATGACCTAAATGCTCTGTTTTTAGATAAGTGAGTTCAGAAATCTCTACATTATCAGGCAAAACAGCATTTAAGAAGTGAATTAGCAAATCTTTATTTACTTCTGTTCCGAAAAGCTTTTTAAAGCCAAAGTCTGTAAACGGGTTGAGGTATCTTTCTTTAGTGGACATATTTCTATTATTCAAATTAATCTTTAAAACAGCCTAGCTTGCTCGTGAGGTGGCAACATATCAAAATGCTGATAGGCAAGAGCTGTTACTTCTCTTCCTCTTGGTGTACGCTTCAAGAACCCTTCTTTTATCAAAAATGGTTCATAGACTTCTTCTATCGTTTCGGCTTCTTCTGCACAAGCTGTGGCAATGGTTGTCAGTCCGACAGGACCTCCACCAAACTTATCAATAATCGTTAGAAGAATACGGTTGTCCATCTCGTCTAGTCCATTTTCATCTACCTCTAAGGCTTTGAGAGAAATTTGAGCAATCTTTAAATCAATTTTCCCATCTCCTTTTACTTGTGCAAAATCTCTTGTACGGCGCAAAAGATTATTCGAAATACGTGGTGTGCCTCGGCTTCTTCTTGCAATTTCAAAGGCTGCATCTTTTTCAATTGGAGTGCTTAAAATAGCCGACGAACGTTGAATAATCGTCGTTAAAAGTTCTGCATCATAATATTCTAGTCTTAAGTTGATTCCAAATCTTGCACGCAAAGGCGAAGTAAGAAGTCCAGAACGAGTCGTTGCACCAATGAGCGTAAAAGGCTTTAGTTTTATCTGAACCGAACGAGCATTGGGTCCTGTATCTAGCATAATATCGATACGATAATCTTCCATTGCTGAATACAAATATTCCTCAACGACTGGATTCAGACGGTGAATTTCATCAATGAAAAGAACATCTCCAGCTTTTAAGTTGGTGAGAAGTCCTGCCAAATCACTTGGTTTGTCCAAAACAGGACCTGAAGTGGTTTTGATGTTGGCATTAAGCTCATTAGCTATGATATGCGAAAGCGTAGTTTTCCCCAATCCAGGAGGACCATGCAACAGAACGTGGTCTAATGGCTCACCTCTACTCACAGCAGCCTTTACAAAGACTTGTAAGTTATCCAATATTTTTTCCTGCCCTGTAAAATCTTGAAAAGACAACGGACGTAAGGCACGCTCTATGTCGGCTTCAGTCTGAGTTTCAGGTTTTGAGTTGGGGTCTATATAGTCTTGACGCATAATTTCTCACTTTTATATTTTTATCCAAATTTACCAAAAAAATTAGCAAGTTCAATTTATTTTTTAGCTTTGTAGTCTTTTCTATAAAGCATCAGAACCTATAATTTTATCTATTTTGAAAAAGATTCTTTTCTTTCTTTTAATTGTAATTTTAAGTCCACTCATTGCTGGAGCTTACGGCATATTACACGACCAAATTACTTATTCCATTTCTTTAGAATATTATACTAAGTTTAAGTTCATTCAGTTTGGAATAGAAGAATATTTTTGGGACAGACTCGGAGCTTCTATTGTAGGATTTATGTCAACATGGTGGTTTGGACTTATTTTGGGTATCGTGATTGGGGCAGTCGGTTTTATACAGAAGAATGCAAAACAAATGTTTAAAGTAAGTCTGCAAGCTATTTTTATAAATATTGTTGTTGCTTTATTTGTGGGTTTGATGGGCTTAATATATGGATATAGTAGATGGGGAAATGTATCAAGAGAACATTTACCTAACTGGAATATACCAGATAGTGTAATTGATTTTAATAGCTTCGTAATGGTAGGTTCTATGCACAATTTCAGCTACATAGGAGGTATATTAGGTCTTGTTTTAGCAATTATTTGGCAAGTAAGAAGTAAAAAACGGATAAAAAATAATCCTTTGAGCTAGATTAATCTCTCTTGCTTCCATTCCAATTTTATTCTAAGTTGAAGAAGAAAAGAGTATTCTTCTGCGTTTGATTCTTCTATTAATTTTAAGTAGTTGAGTAGTACAATTTAGTTTATAAAAACTATTGTCAAGGTCTGTTTTTTTCTTCGAAAAGACCCTTGACAAAGTTAAAATTCAACTTTTTATAAAATTGCACTAGCTTTTGAAAATAACAAAATTATACCAGCTAACTACTTAATCCGTAATAAATATATCAATCTGTAAGTTTTCTCATTACCCATTCTACTGGACCTATATTTTTATATTTTAACCAAAAAATGGCAAATAAAATACATAAAAAACTGAATAATAAAGCGTAAATAACAGAAAACTCAATAGAATATTTACCCATTTTTAATGGAGTTAGAATTTCAATAGCTCCCATTCCAAGAACAACATGAGCAATATAAAATGTTAGAGCCAGCTGTCCTGTTTTATTTAGTGCAAGTATTATCTTATTCGTATCAAATTTATTAGATATAAAAATACAAGCAGAAATAATAGTAAAAGCAATCGAAACACCATTGAACATATAAATAGGAAGAGGTGGCATTGGACTTGTACCTAGAATTTGATAAACTTCATTAAAAACCTTAGTATTTCCCTGTGAAATTCCTAAAATTGAAAAATAAGAAAATAGCTGAACGATTATAAAGCTAGAAAAAGAAACCCAAAATAATTTTTTAATAAATGCTTCATTGTATAAGTTTTGTTTACCCAACCAATACCCGAATAGCATAAAAGCACTCCAAGGTATAACAGGATGAAAACCATTAAAAAATAAGTTTCTTATAAAACCATTTATTGTCCAAAAGTCTTGATATTCTAAATTATCAAAGTTCCAACCTGCTTCATAATTTAAAAAAAATAATAGTAGAGGATATACTAGAATAAGGAAAATTGCCAACACAAAAATAACCCATTCTTTCTGTGCTAATACAAGTAACACGATGAGCATATAGATACCATAAAAGTGCAAAATATCAGCAGACCAAATAAAAATATATGAACTACCCATAGTAAATAAGAAAATAGCTCTCTTCACGATTCTTTTTCTTGCTTTATCTAATTTTTTATTGTTCTTATTTAGTAATGCTGAATTGGTCATTAAAGCGATTCCTACTCCTGCCAATACAACAAAAGTAGCTGCTGCTTTTCCATCAAAAATACTTGCAAGTGATTTTAACCAAGAAGCTCCATTATTCCCAAATACAATTTTGAAATTTACTACAATCATTCCAATAACAGCTATAGCACGTGCTACATCAATTCCGATAATTCTATTTTTCATTTATTTATAACGTTTATCTGTCAATTTGCTTCTTCATCTTGTTGTTTCAAGTCTTTAGCCATACTTTTTCTCCATCTTTTATGCCTCCTAACAGCTATTTTTCTAGCCTTTTCTATGCTCACATTGATTTCAAAACCAAAAAGAATGACTAGAGAAATTACAAAAAGCCAAAACATAAAACCGATAAACGTTCCGATAGAGCCATAAAGTTTGTTATAAGTATTGAAATAACTGATATAATATGAAAAACCTACTGAGACAATCACACAAGAAAGAGATGCTAAAATAGCTCCCACGCCATACGTTCGCCAAGGAATTTTGAGAGCAGGCGCAAAACGATAAAGCATAGAAATGGTCATGAGGATGATGAGAAAACCAACAATATATCGAATGACTTGAATGCTATAATACAAACCATCTTGACTTATCCAATCTCTTAAAAGGTTGAGAACATACTCTCCTCCAATAATCAAAACAATCGTAAGTATTAGAAGACTGGTAAAAATAAGAGTTAGACTAAGAGCTGTAATTCGCTTCTTGAGGAAATTTCGTTTGTCTATAATACGCTGTGAACGACTAAAAGCATCCATAAATCCAATCGTTCCACTGGTAGCAGCAAAAAGAGCGGCTACAAAACCAAAAGACAAAAGTCCCCCACGCTGCTTACTTACAATATCATAAATAGTAGTATCAATGAAAGCATAAATTCCATTAGGAACAATAGCATTGAGTTCTGTAAAAATACGTTCCTCCAAATCTGGAATTTGAAAATAAGGAATAAGCGTAAAAAGGAAAATGACAAAAGGGAAAATAGCAAGCGTAAGGTTGAAGGCAATACCACTAGCACGGTCTGGAACTGCATCTTTTTGAATCTTAGAAAAGAATATTCCCAAAATTAGATATAAATTGAATTCTGGGTTTTTTCTAAAATATATACTTCCTAAAAAACGCTCAAAACCCTCTACTCGCCTGTGATGACGGATTCTGTGTGAGGTTTTCTTGAGACGTTCTCTAATTTCTTTACGCATAAAAATAATAATCTAGCTACTTGGAGGCTAATAAGGTAGTACATATTATGTACAATTTAACCAACTGTTATGGAAATACAAATAGTTTTGAGATATAAAAAGGTCTCAAGAGCATTATTCTCCAATTTAATCATTATGAAAAAACAATAAACAAATTTAAAGATACGAATAGATTTGAGACCAAACTTGTCATTTTTCAATTAAGAAACTACCTTTGCTTTATTGTATTTGAATACGTTTCAATGATTTTACTCAAAATATTTATTACAAAATATTCTTATGGCTCAAATTCAGCATATTCACGCACGTCAGATTTTAGATTCAAGAGGAAACCCTACAGTTGAAGTAGATGTAAGAACCTCAAATGGCAATATGGGACGTGCAGCCGTTCCATCTGGCGCATCTACAGGAAAATATGAAGCTGTCGAACTTAGAGACAATGATAAAGATGCCTTTTTAGGAAAAGGAGTTTTACAAGCTGTCAAACATGTCAATGAAATTATCGCTCCTGAAATTATTGGCTTTTCAGTCTATGACCAAAATTTGGTTGACAAACTAATGCTTGAGATGGACGGTACAGCCAACAAAGCAAAGCTAGGTGCAAATGCCATGCTTGGCGTTTCGATGGCACTTTCAAAGGCTGCTGCAAAAGAAGCTAGTTTGCCTTTGTATCGCTATATTGGTGGAGTAAATGCCAATACGCTTCCTGTTCCGATGATGAATATTTTGAATGGAGGTTCACATGCTGACAATGCTATTGATTTCCAAGAGTTTATGATTATGCCAGTAGGGGCAGAGCGTTTTTCAGATTCTTTGAGAATGGGAACTGAAATTTTCCACCATTTGAAAACAGTTTTGAAGAAAAATGGTCTTTCTACCAATGTAGGCGACGAAGGTGGTTTTGCTCCAAATCTTCGTTCAAATGTAGAGGCGATTGAAGTAGTTTTGCAAGCGATTGAAGCTGCAGGCTACAAAGCTGGACAAGATGTTTTTATTGCTTTAGATGCTGCAAGTTCAGAATTCTATGATGCCAAAGAAAAAGTATATCATTTCCATAAATCTACTGGAGACAAACTTTCTTCGGATGAAATGGCAAATTACTGGGCAGATTGGTGTAAAAAATATCCTATTTTGTCTATTGAAGATGGAATGGATGAAGACGATTGGAATGGTTGGCAAAAACTAACACAACTTGTTGGTGATAGAGTTCAACTTGTTGGAGACGACCTTTTTGTAACTAATGTAAAGCGTCTGCAAGAAGGAATTGAAAAGCAAGTAGCAAATTCTGTTTTGATAAAAGTAAACCAAATTGGAACGCTTACTGAAACAATAGATACTGTAAATCTTTCACACCGAAACGAATATAAAACAGTTATGTCGCACCGAAGTGGTGAAACAGAAGACAATACGATTGCAGACTTGGCTGTGGCACTTAATACAGGGCAAATCAAGACAGGTTCGGCTTCTCGTTCAGACCGTATGGCAAAATACAATCAACTTCTAAGAATTGAAGAAGAATTAGGTGAAGCGGCTTACTTCCCTGGATTGGATTTCTAAAAATATTATTTTTATGTAGAGATAACGCATGTGTTATCTCTACTAAAAACATCATTTCAAAATAAAATACGGAGAATTTGGGTTGAATTTATTTTGAATTCTTTTCAAAATAGAAGGTTTTCCAAACTGCTTTTGAAAAGCTTTTTCAGTCTGTTTTCTACCTTCATTTTCAATGTCTAAAGAAATATCTTCTACTTCTACAAAATTGGTAGTTGCTGTATTGAAAAATAAATCTTCTTCTGTGCAGTGTGTTCCTGAAGCGTCAAAACCCGTATTTTGTACTAATGATTTTTTAGGAAACAAGAACCAACCTTTATTTAGAAACATATTTGCCATAAAAAGAGCTGCCCAAGAATCTATTTTTTGTTTTTTTTGAGCTTCCAAAATCTGATAATAATAATAATTTCCAAAGTTGAATTTTTTCTCGGTAATTAAACATTCTTCAAATTTTTGAAAAATAGAATTTATATCAAAATCTATTTTCTGCCATCTGTCTGTCCACGTCGCCCAACCCCAAGAGCTATTAACAGGAAGAAAAAAAGTTTGTTCTCTTACTTTATTTTCATTGGCTAATGGAAAAGCTGATGCTGAAACTCCCCAAACGTTTTGTATTGCTTCGTATTTTTCTAAAGCATCGTTCATATATTTTATAAAACCCTTTTGAGGTACAATATCATCTTCCAAAACGATTACTTTTCCATATTTTTCTATCTGTTCATCAATTCCTTCTCTTACAGATTTTGCTAATCCTTTATTTTGTTTGGCTTCATAGATTTCTATACTTGAAAAATGACTGTGTTTTTCTCTATTAAATTCCTTCAATATTTTTCGTGTTTCTTCAATAGCTTGTATATCTTCTGAAGTTGCATTCGTTTTTGCTCCATCAGAATAAATAATCAGATGTGTTCTATTCGCATTTACGCATTCTGACAAAGCCTGTAATACATTTTTAGTATGACTGGCACGCTTGTAAACAAACAAAATAATAGGAGAAAGCATCAATGAATAGTTTGAAATGGAAAATATAGTTATACCAAAATAAAATCTATTTTATCCTAATGTTTTTGGTCTGCTCTACGAGACTGACCTTATTTTCTACTTAGGTCAGCCCAATAGGGAAGTACCGACGTAAGTGCAGTTTAATTTTATTTTGGTATTATTTAAAATCTGTGTCTTATCTGCCAAATCCGTTCCATCTGTGTTCCAATGATAGAGCAAATAAAAAATCCTTTACAAATCTGAATTTATAAAGGATTTTTGAGAATATCGCAAAATGACAATGTATTAATAATTGTAATTATTTAACATCACTGGCATTACAAGCATTAAAACGTCATCATGTGCTGATTCGTGTGGGTACATAAGTGCTGCACGATTAGGCTCTGAAAACTCAAAATGAACAGCTTCACAGTTCATGTTAGAAAGCATTTCCATTAAAAATTTACCATTGAAACCAATTTCTAAAGGCTCTCCATCGTAATCACAAGGCAAGTTTTCTTTTGCTTCATTTGAAAAATCTACATCTTCAGCAGAAATAAGTAGATTATTGTTTTCTAATTTAAAACGAATCTGCTGAGAAGTTTTGTTGGCATAAATCGAAATACGCTTCAAAGAACCCAAAAGCTGCTGACGGTCAATTACTAAATTTTTGTCATTGCTTGTAGGAATTACATTTTCATAGTCTGGAAAACGCTCATCTATCAGACGACTAACCATTTTGATATTTCCAAAATGAAAAAAGACATTCGTATCGTTAAATTCTAACTGAATTTCCTGTGGAGACGACGGCAACGCATTTTTAAGTTGGTCGAAGGCTTTCCCTGGAATAATGATAGAAGAATTGCTATTTCCTTCCGAACCATCGTAGCGATAACGCACCAAACGGTGAGAATCTGTCGCTACAAAATTTGTTTTTCCATCAGAAAGATTAACAAAAATACCATTCATAGCAGGTTTCATTTCGTCTGAGCTTACAGCAAAAAGTGCGTATGAAATAGCATTTGAAATAACATCAGACGAAAACATTAGGTTTGTCGTATTTTTTGGTTCGGCAGGACGAGGAAAATCACCTGCATCTTCTCCAGCCAGTGTATAACGTCCGTTATTTGACAAAATCTCAATAGCATGAGATTCTGTATTTATTTCAAATGTAATAGGCTGTTCTGGCAAGTTGCGAAGCGTATCTAAAAGCATACGAGCAGGCACAGCTACATTGGCATTTTCATCTGTTTCGACAGCCGTTTCTAAAGTCATTGCATTTTGTAAGTCAGAAGCTGTTACACGCAAAAGACCATCACTAATCTCAAATAAAAAATTTTCTAAAATAGGAATTACAGGATTGCTAGGAACAAGTCCTTTGAGCGAGTTGAGTTGTTTGAGCAGTGCTGCCGACGAAACAATAAACTTCATATTGTGTCTTTATTTAGTTGGTAAATTATTTTTTTGTAGGACTACAAAGATAGAAATTTGTATGCCTTCTACATAGCTTTTTGCTAAATTTATTTACCTTTGCCAAACTATTCTTTTTATATTTTGAATAGGGTTTTAGATTATTTTTTTCTCTATGTCTATTAGCCTACGTATTTTTACTTTCTTACTGGCTTTTCATATTCTCAACTTTAGTTTGGATATTCCTTCGTATCATTCTTCTACAAATAATAGAGTGAATGGAAGCGAATTGGCTACCGAATTTGAGCAAGATGAGATTGAAAGTATAATGGAACTTGTAGTAGAGACAGCTCTTCAAGAAAGCGATTTTTTTCCTGATACAGAAGAAAATAATTCTCCAGACCACCTTCTAAAAAAAGTAGATTGGATTGTTCAAGGGTTTACCTTTGATTTTTCTTTGTTTCAAGATACTTTTTTTCTATCTCATTTTACATCTTATACACAGAAGCCCAAAGATGTAGCAAAAGACATTTTGCCTCCTCCCCCAAAGGTCTAGTTTAGTTTTGTCGTAATTAATTTTTGCTTTTTCATTCATAGCTACGAATGAAAACTGCTTTTCTATTTTTATTATTCTAACTAAACTGAAAGACATGAATTCTATTTTGAAGTCATTATTTATAATTATATTATTTTTTGTGTCATTTTCTATAAAAGCACAAGACCATTCTTCACAAGTGAAAGACAGCCTCTATATTGAAGAGGTAGAAAACAAACAAACTCTAGACAAAGTACTGCACGCCGAACCACTCTATATCGATTTAATTCGGGATTTGGGTGCAAGAAAAGGGGAAAAAGAATGGAATATCGGCTTAGGACTTACTGATAAACTAGATTATGATGAGTACGAACTATTGGTAGAATATGAGTTTGCACCTATCAACCGTTTAGGGTTAGAAATTGAAGTTCCTCTCACATTTTCATTTCGAAACAACTCACAGGATAACGACACAGCAGCACCTTCACATCGTGTAGAAAGTCTAAAAACAGCTGTTCAATGGTCGTTTTTTGTATCAGAAAAACTTAAAACTTCGATGGCATTAGGTTATCTCAACGAGATTGAATTGGTAGATGTAAACGATTGGGGAAGTGAAAACGTACTGAAAGGCAATGTTTCTAATCCGTTTTTCGTAGTGGCTAAACGTTGGGGAAATAATTTTCATACATTGCTTTATACAGGAGGAAAATTTACTCGTCATTTTGAAGATAGAAATACTACATTTTCTTATCAAAACAATTTCAGTTTGCATTATATGATTCCTAGAACAAGGAATTTTATTGGCTTAGAGACCAATCAGTCATTTGAAAACAATGATATGTTTGTTACTCTTCGTCCTCAAATGCGTATTAGTTTAGCTGATAATCTGATTGTCGGAATTGTGGCAGGAATTCCGATTGAAAAGCACAACGAAAGACTAAGCTCTTTTATTCGTTTGATATATGAGCCTTCTCACAAGCACTAAGGGAAAATAAAAAATGCTTGTCAAATAATTTTGACAAGCATTCTTTTGAGGAAGGTATTTTCATTTACTATTAAATAACTAAGCCATTACTTTTTCTTTCTGCATCATTTCGATAAACTGGTCAAAGAGATAACGAGAATCATGAGGACCGGGTGAAGATTCTGGGTGATACTGTACCGAAAAGGCTTTTTTATTCTTGAAACGAATACCAGCCACACTCTTATCATTCAAGTTTTTGTGTGTTTCTACAATTTCATCTTGACCTTCTAAGGCTTTTCTATCTACACCAAAGCCATGATTTTGAGACGTAATTTCACAGTTTCCTAATTCTAAATTCTTTACTGGGTGGTTTAGTCCTCTGTGTCCATTAAACATTTTATAAGTAGAAAGTCCTCCAGCAAGAGCTATGATTTGATGTCCTAAACAAATTCCAAAAATTGGCTTATCAAGTTCTAAAAGTTCTTTTGCTGTATCAATAGCATAACCCATAGCAGCTGGGTCGCCCGGACCGTTAGAGAGAAAAAAACCTGTTGGGTTAAATTCTAAAAGTTCTTTTACAGAAGTTTTGGCAGGAAATACTTTACAATAAACACCTCTACTAGCAAGATTTTTCAAAATACTCATCTTGATTCCATAATCTAAGACAGCTACTCTAATGTCTGAACTCTCATCGCCCATAGTATAGGTCTCTTTTGTTGTAACCTTAGAAGAAAGCTCTAATCCGTTCATATCTGGAACTTCTGAAAGCCTTTTTTGTAGTTCTTCGTCTGATAAATCTTCAGAAGAAATAATAGCATTCATAGCTCCTTTATCACGAATATGGCGCACTAAAGAACGTGTATCTACCTCTGCAATACCTGTAATTTCGGCTTTTTCTAAATAATTTTGAAGCGAACTGTCGGCTAAGTTGCGTGAATGAACATCTGAAAAATTGCGAACAACAAGTCCATTAATTTTTACATTGGCAGATTCGTTTTCTATGTCTATTGTACCATAATTGCCAATATGAGAACTGGTATTGACAACAATTTGCCCAAAATAAGAAGGGTCTGTATAGATTTCTTGGTAGCCTGTCATTCCTGTATTAAAACAGATTTCGCCACCTGTTGTGCCTATTTTTCCAATAGCGATACCTTCGTATTTTGTTCCGTCTGCAAGAAGTAAAACAGCTTTTTTCTGATTTTCCATAATTCGTTCTCTGATTCTGTGATTATGATGTAGTGAATTTCAAATACGCAAAATTACGAAAAAAACCATTACCCTTTTTGAAAAATTGAGATAATGGCTTTGTAAATCTAGTTAAATAGCTGATTTTTAATTCTTAAAAATCTTCTTTTAAAAATTTTGAAACAGCATTTGCCGTTTTTTTAGGCTTTTCTTCCATAGGAATATGTCCTACATCACTATAAATTAGCATTCTATTGTTGGGTAACAACTCACTAAAACGTCTTGCATTTTCAGCAGGAAGCCAAGCATCTTCTTTTCCCCAAATAATTAGAGTAGGAGTGTATAAGTTTTTTAATTTTTCGGTGTTATCGTGTAGTTCTTGATTTATGATATTGAAAAAAGCCTCCATATTACAATCTCTAGTGAAAAAATCAAAATAACGGTCAATGGTTTCTTCACAAACTACTGACTGTTCGCAATACACTTCTCTAACAAATTTCTCAAAAATAGGACGTTGAAGTGCATATTTGAAAATTTTCCCAAATACAGGAAGTTTTGCCAATTTAAATGGCGTAGGTATGCTGGCTTCATCAACAAAACCAGCAGATGAAATCAAAACTAATTTCTCTATTTGTTCTTGATGCCTAAGAGCATATTCCCAAGCAATCCATCCACCAAGAGAATTTCCAGCTAAATAACATTTTTCAATTTCTAATCTATCTAAAAAGATATTTAGATACGTCATATAATTCTCAAAACAATAATCATCTTCTGAAATTGCTCCTGTAAGCCCGAAACCGGGTAAATCTATTGAAATAACCCTGTATTTTTTAGCTAATAATTTTACCCATCCTTCAAAGGTATGGAGAGATGAAAAAGCTCCATGTAGCAAAATTAGAGGCTGTCCAGTTCCTTCTTCTCTATAATGAATCATAGAACCATTGATAGAGACAAAACGAGAACGGTGGTCTGCATATTTTTTTAATAATTGTTGTTCTTGACTTTTTGGGTCAGCAAAAAGGGGCTTCAAAGAAGCTATACTTTCGAAAGAGATAGGAATCATATATAGTTTAAAAAATAAATGTATAGATAAAAAAATGTTCTACATATTTTTACTTGTGTAGAAGTGCTGACAATTATTTATTTTGTGTTTGCATGTAGTATTACTCTTTTTTGAATGAAAATGTTTGGCTAGCATACATTTTTTATTCAAAAAAGCATCTATTCAAGAGAGGATTTTGAACTTTTTACACAAAAAACCATAAACTCTTTTTTTCAAAGGATTTATGGTTTTATTTTTATT
>NZ_JAHDIG010000035.1:0-26402 GCF_020630935.1 Bernardetia sp. | reverse complement strand
ATATTCACTATTAGTTAAAAGTTTACGATCAGGAAGGTTTTATTTTTATTATAAAACTGTAGTAGAATTTATTTAGCCAAAGCCATCAATAAATCTTGTTGTGTGATAATATGTACGTCTTGTTTTTCATCTCTTACCAAAAGTGCAGGGTTGTCTTTGTTGATAAGCGAAGAAAGAACATCGACAGTATTGTTCATCGCTACGAATGTAAACGGACTATCCATTACATCTTTCACAGGCATATCTTTTAGTGATGGGTTATCAATAAGTTTGGAAAGTGTTCTTGAATCGATAAGACTTCCAACGATATGTTCTTTTTTCTTATCACTGACAGGAAGTTGAGAAATTCCTTCTTTATTCATCATCTTAACAGCTTCTCCCACTTTCATATCTTCGTCGATAACTAAAAGTTTAGATTGTCCATTCTTGCTTTGGATAATATCTCCTGCTGTTGCAAATTCTCTTTCCAAGAATCCGTGGTCTTTCATCCAGTTATCGTTATAGATTTTACCCAAATAACGTGTTCCGTGGTCTGGTAAAATAATTACCATTACATCATCTTCTTTAAGATTTTCTTTTGCATATTCTAGTGCGCCAAACACAGCAGAACCACAAGACCAACCTACAAAAAGACCTTCTTCACGAGCCAATCTCCTTGTCATGATAGCACTGTCTTTGTCTGTAACTTTTACAAAGTGGTCTATCAAGTCCATATTGACGTTCTCTGGTAAAATATCTTCGCCAATTCCTTCTGTAAGATATGGATAAACCTCTTTCTCATCAAAAATCCCTGTTTCTTTTAGTTTTTTGAAGATAGAACCATACGAATCTACACCCACTGTAACAATATCAGGATTTTGTTCTTTCAAATATCTTGATGTACCACACATAGAACCACCTGTTCCTACACCTGCTACATAATGCGTAACCTTGCCTTCTGTATCTCTCCAAATTTCTGGCGCAGTAGTTTCATAATGTGCTTGCTGATTTGACTTATTGTCATACTGATTTGGATAGAATGAATTTTCTATCTCTTCATTTTTTCTTTTAGCTACTGAATAGTAAGAGCGTGGGTCTTCAGGAGAAACATTTGTCGGACACACAATAACTTCTGCTCCCAAAGCACGCAAAATGTCTATTTTTTCTTGTGATTGCTTATCAGAAACAGTAAAAATACATTTATAACCTTTTGCAATGGCAGTAAGGGCAAGTCCCATTCCTGTATTTCCAGATGTTCCTTCAATGACTGTACCCCCTGGTTTTAAGATACCTGCTTTTTCAGCATCTTCAATCATTTTCAAACCGATACGGTCTTTCATAGAATTCCCCGGATTGAGATATTCTACTTTTACTAAAATTGTTCCTTTAATTCCTTTGTTTACGCTGTTGAGTTTGACAAGTGGCGTATTTCCTACTGTGTCAATGATGTGGTCGTAATAACGCATAGTTATTTTTTTATTGATTTTGAGTGTTTTATCGTGCTTATTTCTGCTGAAAACTAGATATTACAAAGGTAGGAAAAAAAGAATAATTTTATAGTCAGTTGTCAGTGGAGTACTACTTCTTATTTCTTTTGTTTTTAAAATAAAATTATTTTTTCTTGCAAACTAGGAAAACACTTTGTAGATTTGCAATAGGTCAATCCAAAATGACTGCAAAAACAGAATGAAAAATACTTCTTTCCATATCGCCATTACATTACTTACTGCAAATGCTGCATTTGCTTGGTGGTGGAGCTATATCAAAGATATAGGCGATAAGTCGTGTACATTCTAAACTACATACAGAAAAATATCTTTGATTAATACATATTTAAAAAAGACTTATCGCCGAAAAGTGATAAGTCTTTTTTTTGTTTAAAAAATAAAACCTATGAATTTCAAATTAAAAACCTTTACACAAAAAATATTAGCTGATACGCTTACGCCTGTTGGAATTTATTTAAAATTGAGAGATAAATATCCAATGAGTTTTCTCTTAGAATCTTCTGACTACCACGGCAACCAAAATGCTTTTACTTATATCTGTTGTGAGCCGATAGCCAATTTTAAGGTAGAAAATGAAACCATTTATCAATCTTTTCCAGATGGCAGTCAAACAGAAAAAGCAATTGAAAATCCATCAGAGGTAATAGAAAGCCTAACAAAGTTTTCTAAGAGTTTCAAAGCAGAAAAAAATAAACTCAATTTCATTACAAACGGACTTTTCGGATATACTACTTACGATGCTGTCAAATATTTTGAAAAGGTAAGAGAGCCTCAATCACAAAAACTCAATATCCCACTTGTTCAGTATCACGTTTTTAAATATGTAATTGCCATCAATCACTTCAAAAATGAGCTTCATATTTTTGAACATCAACTAGAAAACACCAACGGAGAAGAAAACAGACCCACCTTTAAAAAAGTCTTAGACATTCTCCAAAATAAAAATGCTCCAACTTATTCTTTCAAAACAGAAGGAACAGAAACTTCAAATATGACAGATGAAGATTTCTTAGATAATGTTCATCACGGAATTTCGCACTGTAAACGTGGAGATGTATTTCAAATTGTTCTTTCAAGACGTTACAAACAAGATTTTGAAGGCGATGATTTTAATGTTTATCGTGCTTTGAGAAGTGTAAATCCCTCGCCTTATCTTTTCTATTTTGATTATGGAAGTTTCAAACTAATGGGTTCTTCGCCAGAAGCCCAACTTGTGGTTAAGAATAGAAAAGCTGTTATTCATCCGATTGCAGGAACATTCAAACGCACAGGCAACGATTCTGCTGATGCTGCTTTGGCTGTTCAGCTTCAAAATGACCCTAAAGAAAATGCTGAACATGTAATGCTTGTTGATTTGGCAAGAAATGATTTGAGCCGAAATGGAACAAATGTAAATGTCGATGTTTTTAGAGAAGTTCAGTATTTCTCACATGTCATTCATTTGGTTTCAGAAGTAAGTGGCGAGCTTTTACCAGAAGTTTCTCCTTTGCAGATTGCAGCCGACACATTCCCAGCAGGAACACTTTCAGGTTCTCCGAAGCCAAATGCTCTTTCTCTTATTCATACCTACGAACCCGAAAACAGAAGTTACTATGGTGGTGCGATTGGTTTTATTGGCTTTAATGGCGACTACAACCACGCTATTATGATACGTTCATTTTTAAGCAAAGAAAATTCGCTCTATTTTCAAGCAGGTGCAGGAATTGTAGAAGGTTCTGTGCCTGAAAACGAACTTGCCGAAGTAGGAAATAAATTGGCTGCGCTTAGAAAAGCTCTAAAATTAGCCGAAGAAATTGTTATTTGAATTACGCCCTTTAATTTGCTCTGAACACCCTTTACAAATATAAAACTTAATAATTTTGGTCAAAGGCAAGCCTTTTGAACTACTAAAAACAACCTTTTAGCTGTTGTCGGTGTCTCCACCGATGACCTAACCACCCAAAACTATGAAACAAATTGCTGTTATAGATAATTACGATTCATTCGTTTACAATTTAGTCCACTATCTACGTGAACTCACAAGTGAACTTTCATTAGACAAAGACAAGCAAGCGCAGGTTACTGTCTTTAGAAACGACGAAGTAACTTTAGAAGAATTAGAAAAATTTGACAAAATTTTACTCTCCCCTGGTGGTGGTATTCCATCAGAAGCTGGTAAATTGCTAGAAATTATTGAGCGTTTCGCACCTACGAAAGATATGCTTGGCGTTTGCTTAGGACATCAAGCCATTGGAGAAGCCTTTGGAGCAAAGCTAGAGAATCTTTCAAAAGTTTATCACGGAATTGCTACGCCTATCAAAATCTTGACAGAAGATAGCCTATTTGCAGGACTTCCAGCCAAAGTAAATGTAGGGCGTTATCATTCTTGGGTTATTCAGAAAGATAGCTTGCCAGCAGATTTTGAAGTAACTGCCGTAGATGAACAAGGCGAAATTATGGCGATTGCTCACAAAAAATACAGGCTCAAAGGCATTCAGTTTCACCCAGAATCTATCCTGACACCAGAAGGAAAACAAATGATTAAAAATTGGGTGGAGAGTGAAGCTATTGTGAAAGTTTAATTAAATCATAAAACAAATATGAAGGGAGAAAAAATATATTCTATTACTCTAGAATTATTTGAGAAATTCAAAGCTAGTGTTCCATATAGCTCAAATTTATATGAATTTATTAGTAAAAAAATGACTGATTCAGAATATAAGGAATTAGAAGAAAAGGATATTCTACTAAATGTATCAGAAGATTTTTCTTTGAATTTTAGCTTCAAATATCGTTTTTTGGTTGATAATGAAAGCAATGAAAGTACACAATTAAGTAGTTAGCTGGTATAATTTTGTTATTTTCAAAAGCTAGTGCAATTTTATAAAAAGTTGAATTTTAACTTTGTCAAGGGTCTTTTCGAAGAAAAAAACAGACCTTGACAATAGTTTTTATAAACTAAATTGTACTACTCAACTACTTAATAAAGTACATTCCTGTGCATAGAAAACCTCCATTAAAGTTACCCAATCATATTTATACTTTAGATAAATCAATTCAATTTCCTTTTTCTTCAAAATTAATAAAAAGCAATTATCCTTTTTCTTCTGTAAGAAAAAAATGTAAAAAACATGTTTGTTACAAAATTAAAGTAAAAGTCGATGAGAATGAATGGGGGTATGATGCAAATGTAGATAAGCATATTGAAATAGATACTTTAGGTAAATGGCTATTCGGTGTGCCCAATTGGAAAGGAAATATTCAAATACAAATGGATGATGAAGGGTATAATATATCATTTCCTTCAACTATTCCTTATGTAGAACAGATGCTTAGGGAAAGTTTACAGTAAAATACTTTTTTATGAAAGTTATTGAATTTGATGGACTTAAAATAAAAGAAGCGAATGCTTATATTCCTCCTTTTACTCTTTCAAGAGGCGAAATAGTAAATCTAGTTTTATTTGGAGGAAGTCATTATTTTAAAGCAGTTGAAAAGATAGTTGAAATTCTTGATGAAAATTTCAGTTATGCACAATTAGAAAAAGTATCTCATTCAATGACTGTTAAAAGTTATATTAAAAAGTACGTTCAATTAGATAAAAGCATAGTTACTTTTTTCATAGACTTCTCAAATAGAGATAAACTATGTGTTAAAAATTTAACTACTTATGAGAGAAGAGTTTTAGAAATATTGACAGCTTTTTCAAAATCAGATAAAATATTATTTCATTTAGTTGGAATAAGTCCAATAGAAGAAGAGAAAATAATTTCTACACTTCAACAAGTAGTAAAAAGTAATCACTATTCAGCTATTTTACTAAACAATTTTGAAAGCAATGAAAACAGGTTTGATAAAACAATTAAGTTAATAAAAACCAACACATAGCCATTACTCGTGTCTCACGAGTAATACAAACAAAACTAAAAAAATGAAAAACATACTAAATCACTTATACGAACATCACACCATCACAAGAGAAGAGGCAAAAAATCTCTTGTTACAGATGGCAAATGGAGAATATAATCAACTACAAATTGCGTCTTTTCTGACCGTTTTTAACATGCGAAGCATTACTGTCGATGAGCTTTTGGGATTTCGTGATGCTATGCTAGAAACGTGTTTGCGTATAGATTTATCAGCTTACGATGCGATAGATTTGTGTGGAACAGGTGGCGATGGCAAAAATACGTTTAATATTTCTACCATTACATCTTTTGTGTTGGCTGGTGCTGGAGTGAAGGTTGCCAAACACGGAAATTATGGTGTTTCTTCGCCTTGTGGTTCTTCCAATGTTTTGGAGCATTTGGGAATCACATTTACAACTGATGAATTTGTGTTGCAAAGGCAAATTGAGGAAGCAAATATTTGTTTCTTGCACGCTCCTTTATTTCACCCTGCTGCGAAGGCAGTTGCGCCTGTGCGTTTGCGTTTGGGTGTCAAGACATTTTTTAATATGCTTGGTCCGATGGTAAATCCTGCTTTTGTTAAAAGGCAAATGATTGGGGTTTTTAGTTTGGAGTTAGCTCGTTTGTATGCTTATTTGTATCAGAAACAAGAAGGCACACAGTTTTCAATTATTCATTCTTTGGCTGGTTATGATGAAATTTCACTCACTTCTCCCTTCAAAATGATTTCTAATAAAGGTGAGTTTATTGTGTCTCCAAAAGAGTTAGGAACAAAAACAGTAAAGGCAAAAGAGATTGAAGGAGGAAATACGATTGAAGAAGCTGCTAAAATATTTGTAAGTGTTTTGAAAAACGAAGCTACAGAAGCACAAATGGAAGTTGTCTTGACAAATGCTGCTATTGCCATTCAGACAGCTTTCAGAGGAACAAAAAAAGAAACTTCTTTTGAAGATGCCAAGGCACTCGCAAGAGAATCTATTGAAAGTGGAAAGGCGTATCAATCTTTAGAAAAACTATTAAAACTTTCTCCTCAACTGGTTTAGAATTACGAATTAAAATTACTACTTGTACGGTCAAGACATGTCTTGACCCTACCAATGAAGACATGTTAGAAAAAATCATCTTACAAAAACAAAAAGAAGTAGCAGCTTTCAAAAAAGAAATTTCTATCGAAAGCCTAAAAGAAAAACCATTTTTTGATAGGAAAACGATTTCTTTCAAAGAAGCTATTAAAAATGGTTCTGGAATTATTGCAGAATTCAAACGTAAATCTCCTTCTAAGGGTATCATAAACGATTCGGTTGATATAATAGAAATTACGCAAGGGTATGCTTCTGCTGGTGCGTCTGCACTTTCTGTCCTGACAGATACAGAGTTTTTTGCTGGACAGATTTCAGATTTAGAGATGGCTCGTTCCTACAATGAAATTCCTATTCTAAGGAAAGATTTTATGATAGATGAGTTTCAAATCTATCGTGCTAAGGCAAGTGGGGCAGACGTAATTTTACTCATTGCTGCTGTGCTTTCTCCCAAAAGGTGTTTAGAGCTTGCTAAAAAAGCCAACGAACTCGGTTTAGAGATTTTATTAGAAATTCACGATAGAGAAGAACTAGCACAAGTGAAAGAAATTGCTCATTTGGTAGATGCTGTAGGAGTGAATAATAGAAACCTAAAAACTTTTACAGTTGATATTGAGGAGTCTATGCGACTTTTTGATGAAATTCAAGTAATAAAAAGCCAGACAGAGAATGATTTTGTTCTCATTTCTGAAAGTGGACTTTCTGATGTCAAAACAGTTCTGAAACTAAAAGAAAAAGGATTTCAAGGTTTTTTGATGGGAGAATATTTTATGAAACATCAAGACCCAGCTAGAGCGTGTAGGGAGTTTATAGAAAAGTTGTAATTTTGCTAGTCCTCAACGACGGTCTTGACCTCGTTGACGGTTGAAACTGTATTGAACCGTCGTTGAGGCTCAAATGCAGCCGTCAACGAGGATTGTAAATTCGCTATTCTGTGTCAAAATTTATATTTCTCTTTCTTCTGTTTTTATCCATCTCTTTTCCTGTTTTCTCTCAAACAGAACAAGACTCTGTCGTTCAGCTAGAAGCTGTTGAGATTGAATCTAATTCTTTAGAAGAAAAAGCAGCAGGTTTTGAAGTACAAAAACTAGATTCTTTGGCTCTAGCAAGCTACCAAACTTCAGATTTGGGAAGGCTTTTATCTTTTAGAACACCAATTTTTTTGAAATTTTACAGTGTTTCTGGTTTGGCTTCTCCTTCATTTCGTGGTACAAGTGCAGGACATACGCAAGTTTTTTGGGAAGGCATACCCCTCAATTCACCAACACTAGGACAAGTAGATTTTTCTCTTTTTCCCATTGGTCTGTTAGACGAGGTAAATGTACACTACGGAGCAGCTAGTTTGCGTTATGGAGAAGGTGGTTTTGGAGGTGGAATTGCATTATCCCATACTCCTAAAAATACAGAAGATAAGTTTTCTTTGAATTGGATTCAATCGGTAGGTAGTTTCAAAACTTTCAAGCAGATTCTGTCAAGTTCATATTCTATTTCAGATGCTAAAAGGCTACATATAAAAGCAACGAGCCGACTATTTTATAAATCTGCTAAAAATAATTATCCATTCAATTTTGGTGGAGAAACGCTTAGGAGAAACCAAGCAGCCACAAAGCAAAAGGGAATTGTTCAAGAATTTTACTTTCTTCCTACCACGATTTCAAGACTTTCAAATCATCAGTTTTCTTTTCACTTTTGGGCGCAAGATGCAAATCGTGAACTCCCACCTCCAATAACAGTTCCCACAAATGAAGAAACGCAAGGTGATTTTTCTGTCCGTAATCTTTTGAGTTGGAAATACAAGAAGCGAAATCTTGAAATTAGTACGAAAGCAGGCTATTTGTATGATTTTTTAGAATATAGAAATGAAATTTCAGATATTATTTCCAAGACAAAAAATCAGTCGTATCATTTTCTTTCAGAACTCAAATATGCACCACATCAGAAAGTATTGCTACAAACAGGAATCCGACTAAGAGAAGATATTGCAGAAGTAGATGGTTATGAAAATGCTCAAACGCAAAGTCAACAAAGTATTTTTGCTTCGATAGAATATTCTCCTTTTGATTTTTTACAAACTACTTTTTTAGTTCGCCAAGTGGTTTTAGATAATGAATTTCAATCATTTTCACCTTCTGTGGGGATTAGTTTTGTTAAAAATAATTTGGAAGGCAAAGTGAATATTGCTCGCAATTTTCGTGCGCCTACGTTGAATGATAGATATTGGTTTCCAGTCGGAAATCCTAATTTAAGAAATGAGGAAGGTTGGAACGGAGAGTTTTCAGCAGCTTATCATCTTATTAATAACCAAAAAACCAAACTGTCTTTATCGTCGCTTTATTTTTGGGCAAAGATGCAAGACTGGATTTTGTGGTCTCCTGCTGTGGCTGGCTACTGGCGACCAGAGAATTTGCGTTCTGTTTTTTCAAGAGGAATTGAAAGCAATTTATTTTTTAAAAAATCTATACAACATTTCCATCTTGAAACTAATATTTCATATACTTATACTTATTCAGAAAATCTGAAACCAATTAGAGATTTAGACGAATCGGAAGGAAAACAACTGATTTATACACCTTTTCATCAGCAAAAAAGTTTTCTTTACGCAGCTTATAAAACCCAGTTTTTTAGAGTTGAACAGCAATTTGTAGGCAGACGTTTTACTACCACAACAAATACAGAATACTTGCCTTCTTATTTTTTAGTAAATGCTTCTTTAGGGAAAACAATTAATTACAAAAAGCTAAATTTTGTTTTAGAACTAAACTGCCAAAATATTTTTGATTTTCAATATCAGTCTATGGCTTTTTATCCGATGGTAGGGCGTAATTTTGAGTTTGTTTTCAGAACAAGATTTAACTCAAAATAAATAAAAAAGGTATCATTACTTGATTTCTGAATTATTTGTCTCAACACCTTTCATTGTTTGTGCTGTTTTGTCATTAACTTTTTTCATTATACTTATATCTCCAGTTGTTTCTAAAACAATAGCATCAATATCTTTCAAATTATCAATTCCTTGCTTTCTTGCAGTCAAATAAATCTCATCAAGGGTAATACGTTCTTTTTTCATAACTTTTTCATACAATTCTCCTTTGTAATGCAGTAAAATAGGCTTGCTAGTTATTAGATTTTTTACAAATTTGAAACGAACAGAAAGCCAAGTAATTATATATTGCATAACGATGAGTATAGCAAAACATGTAACTCCTTCTGAAATTGCGATTTTTTTATTGAGCGATGTGGAAGCAAGTATAGAACCAAGTGCTACTGTAACTATGAAATCAAAGGCATTCATTTTTGAGAGAGTTCTCTTTCCTGAAATGCGTAGTAAAAAAATAATAGCTAAATAAGCAAAAAAGGTCATAATACAAACCTTAGCTATATTTTCCCAACTTGTAAAAAAAATGTCCTTCATCAATTTATGTAGTTTTATAGATTAGAAAAAAGCTGGATGTCAATCTTTATTACTCTCAACTCAAATGCTAGGTTATTGTTAGTAGATACTTTATTGAAAATGTAAAATTATATGTCAATACTAAGTCTTATCATTGAGTTTGCAAACCCAATGTTATGAAAAAAAATACAATTTGATTTTTAGCAAATCATTGATAATCAGGTTTATAAAAAACGTAATAACCTTGACTATGAAAAATAAATATACAAACAGAAAACCCAAGTGTTATTATGAATTTCGTGAACTGGTCAGAAAAAGACTCTTGCATGGAAGAATTACAGAAGTATTTTATGTTTTGGATAAGAGAGAACATCATTTGAGGTATAATCCAGTTTCTAAATCTTATGATTCAATATATTCTTACAACTCTATCTCATATAAAGACGACTGGAAAATAAATGCAGAGGTAGAAAAACACGAAGTAAATCATAAAGTTTTATTTAGACTTTATGGAAGGGGAATAGTAGGGATTTTGGGAACGAGAAGGTATTTATCATATAATATGACAGAGATAGAAAAAGAAGTTCTAGACTGGGCTGGATTAGATATTTTAAAAAAATCGGAGCAGATTATTTTACCAAACTCAAAATCAATCAATGTTTCTGAAACGACACAATGGGAAGGTGTTTTACACCAAAAAATCATTCAAATAGATATATATTGGGTCGGTATTATTGATTCAGATGATACAGAATCTGGTTATCCAATGACTTTACAACTACTATTTGAAAACGGAAGAAAAATATGGATTTCCCTTATCAGAGAAGGAATTAATGAGTTTGTAGATGATTGGGGAACAGAATTTATGACTATTTATTTCTCTGAAAATGTACAGAAAGAAATTATTAAAAACTTTGATTCAGATACCTATACAGCAGAATATTATTCTTCATTAGCCGAGACGGCTATACATATTGATATTAGGTAGTGTTAATTTTTAACTGATTAGGCTTAAATTGTATTGATATGCCCATAGTTTAAAATGCAAATTTAACATATATTCCTTCTTGGAAAAAGACAATGTTCTTCTCACAAATCTGCTGAATCTTTGTCTAATTGTATTGTTTAATCTTTCTACGTGATTAGTCAATCCAGTGTCTTTTCCTACTTTCGTATGGGTTTGTTTAGGCAAACCATTATAGGATTTCCAAAAATCTGAAAAACTGGTTGTTCTCAGATAGGAGTAGGGAAGTTTACGCCATAAACGTTTACAACTTTCCATACTTCCATCTCCAATAAAAAAGGAAATAATTTGTTTTGTTTTTGCATTTTGAGCTATCCAAATGCGTATCTGATTGACTTTTACCAGTACAAAAGAAAATATTTCATCTGCTTCTACTACTACATCTTCCGTAACTTCTTGAACAGTAGTTTTAAAAGGAGCTAGTTCTTTGGCTTTTTTTTTAAATGATTATAGACACTAACGTGACTGATATTGAAAATACGCCCCGTAGAACGATAACTATTTCGTTCTTCATACGTACGAGCAACAGCTTCCATATCTACTGTTTTTTTCTTTTTTAAAACACGATATACTTTACAGTCCTTACAATGATAAGTAGGAGAACCACTTTTATTATGACCATTACGAACAATATTTGCGCTGCCACAATTAGAACAAGTATGAGTATCAACAGTTGTTATCATAAAAAAAATTATAGATTTGTAGAAAGAAAGAAACTAAAAAATAGTAGCAAATCTAAAGCCAGTATCAGTTAATTTTTAACACTACCTGATATTATCAGCTAAGTTTTTAAAACTCAAGACCAACTACCATAATATCATCTGTTTGCGGCTGATCACCTTTCCAGTTTTCTAATTTTTCAATAATTTCTATTTCTTGATCAGAAAGAGGAATATCATTAGCAATCAATTTTTCAAAGTTTTTTCTCATAAATTTTTTATTCTCTTTTCCTCCAAACTGGTCTTGAAGTCCATCAGAAGAAATAAAAATCTTTAATCCTTTTTGTATTTCTAAAGTAATATTTTCAAAGTTTTTTCTTCTATTCCTAAATTGATGCTCACCTATGGGTCTCCTAGTGGCTTTTATACAGTGTAGTTCTTGGTTGGGTAGTTTATAATATAGAGGAATTTTTGCACCTGCATAAACTAATTCTTTTTCATTTGTTTTTATTTGGATGATAGCCATATCCATTCCATCTTTTATTTGTGTTTGTTTTTGATGCAGAGATTTTTGCAATAAATTGTCTAATTTTTCTAGTATTTCGGCAGGAGCAAGTTTTCCATTTGATGAATTATGATGATTAAAAATATCATTGAGGAGAGAGTTGCAGAGAATAGTCATGAAAGCTCCTGCAACCCCATGTCCTGTACAGTCTGCTAAAGCTAGGTAGAATGTGTTTTCTTTTTGAGCAAACCAAAGGCAATCTCCACCTACAATGTCTTTAGGGCGATTGAATATAAAATAATTAGGAAAAATATTAAAAATGCTTGTTTCATTGACTTGAACAGCATCTTGAATATGTTTTGCATAGGTAATACTTTCTGTTACTTTTCGATTTGCTTTCGTAATTTCTTTATTTTTTTCTGATAAAAGTTGATTCGCCTGTTGTTTTCCTCTTATTCTTCTAAATGCTAAAATTATTACTATGATTGCTAAAAAGGCTACTCCTCCCAATAAATATGACTTTCCTTCTTCCCATTCAGCTTTCTGTTTTAAAAATCCAATTTGTTGTTCTTTTTTTCCTGCTTGAAAGCGAGCCTCTAATTCATTTATTTTTTCTAGCTTATTTTCTTCAAAAATGACTTCTTTTAGCTTAATATATTTTTGAAGCATCTCTAATGCTTCTGCAGTTTTGTTTATTTTCTGATAAAGTTCTGAAAGGTATTGGTAATTTTCTAGTTCTACAGACTTGTTTTTTGTCTCTATAGCAAGTTCTAAACTTTTCTCAAACAAAAGTTTTGCTTCTACATATTCTTTTTGCTTTAACCGAACTTGTCCCATATTGACAAGGGTGGCAGACATGCTATAAGTATTTTGAAGCTTTTCCTTTAAATGTAGAGCTTCTTCATAGTAATGATAAGCAGAGTCGTAATTAGAAAGGATAAAAAGTTCATAACCAATATTATTTAAGGTTAGTGCAATTCCTGTTTCAAAATCAATTTCTTTACAAAGTTGTAATGTTTTGCGATAAAACTTTAATGCTTTTTGAGGTTGATTTTGGTCAGAGTAAAGGATTCCTAAACTATTGGAAGTAGATGCTTCTCCACGTTTTATGCCTAATTCTTTGTATATTTCTAATGCACTATTATAATATCGTATTGCTTCTTCTTCATTCTCTAAATTTCTATGTACATCACCAACCATTTTATTAATACTGGCTAAGGTCTCTTTCTTGCCTTGTTTCTCTACATTTTGAAGTACCTCCATATATATTGTATAGGCTTTTTGGTAATCTCCTATATAGTGAAATATAGTTGCTAAAGATGTTTTCCAGTTGTCAGCTAATGTATCTAATGCAATTTCATTTGCATTCTTTTGAATGGACAAAGCATTTTCATATGCCTCTATTGCCTCAATAGAGTTTCCCTCATTATCTTTCAAAAATCCTAAAGCTGCATATATTTTAGCCTTCAAGATATGACTTGCTTTGTCTTCTAAGAGAGCCATATTGAGAAATCTTATTTTTTCTTCTGCTGAAATATCAGATTTTACAAAGTTTTTTAGCCATTCTATCTTTTCTTTTTTATCAATACCTTTATAGACGCTGGCTAAGCTATCAGCTTGTGAAGCTATTAAATTAGAAGAGAAGGAATATGAAAAAAGTAAAAAAAGTAAAACAGTATATATATTATTTTTTTTAAAGTGCATTTCCTTGTGGTGTAGTAGCTTTGTGTTTTTCTATTAAAGAAACATAGATTTCTATTTATTTCCAAATTCTAGATATAGAATGAACTATTTAAATTAATCAAATAGTAAAAATATGCCTAAGAGTATTTTATCCGTTTATTTTATCTTGTCAATTCTCATTTCCTGCACTCCTAAACCTAAGCCATTTCCAGAAGAAGGCTTTACCAACTTAGCCGATTCAATGGAGTTTGTATTAAAAAAATATCAGTTTTATATAGAAGAACCTAAGTTTGGCGAGTGGCTAGAGCGTAATAAAGAAAAAGGACAAACTTTTGATGAATATTGGAGTGGCAATATAGCACCCACACAACCCACAGCAGAAAGAAATAAAATTTATCTTCAGCTTTATGGAGACTTTGACAAAACACAGCTTCGTCTTATGGATTCAGTGCAGCGTTTTCTGTCTATTTTTTATCAGCTGCCGATAGAGAGATTAGAAAGTGTGGTTTTAGATTCTACCAAATTAGATGGAAATAATTGGAGAAACCACAAAAATAATGGTTTTCAAGTCAAGACGGGTTTTATATTGGATTCTTTGGAAAAAAATCTCCCTAAAGATGGTATTTTATTAGTTGGGTTTACAACAGAAGATTTATATCCTAGTGAAAAATGGAATTTTGTTTTTGGACAGGCTCGTCTTTATGACAGAGTGGGTGTTTGGTCTATGAAACGCTTTGGCGAAGTAGATGTAATAAATAAAGATACTGATGCTTTTGATTTGGCGTTAGAACGCACTTGCAAAACAGCCGTTCACGAAATAGGACATATTTTTTCTATTCGTCATTGCATTTTTTATCGTTGTGCGATGCAAGGAGCAAATAACCTAAAAGAACTAGACGGACACCCAGCCTATTTTTGTCCAGTATGTGATGCTAAAATAATTTCAAATTTAGAACTACCTCTTTCTAGGCGTTATGAAAACCTAGCTGCCTTTTGGAAAAACCAAAGACAGCTAGAAACAAGTAATTATTATAAAAAGTCAGCAATGCAATTAAAAAGACTAGAAGTAATGGACAATTAAGTAGTTGAGTAGTACAATTTAGTTTATAAAAACTATTGTCAAGGTCTGTTTTTTTCTTCGAAAAGATCCTTGACAAAGTTAAAATTCAACTTTTTATAAAATTGCACTAGCTTTTGAAAATAACAAAATTATACCAGCTAACTACTTAAAATGTTGATGTCAGTAAGATATTGTTTTGGATTTGTACCACTAATCATTTATCATTAAAAATTTATTTCCATTCAATTTCAAAACCACCAATACCTTCAATATAAACAGTGCTGAATTTTGTATTCTTAGGTTTTTTGATGGTAATTTTTAGGGCTTTTTTGTCATTTGCCTTGTCTGAATCTTGGTCTATGACGATACGATTATCTTCCTTGTGAAAAATGACATAGCGAGCATCTGCTGGTAAATCAAATTTAAAAGAAGTCCCTTTTTCTTCTACTTTTTTTATAGTTGGTTTTACTTCTTTACCTTCTAAAATTTCTATAGCCTTTGAGGCTTTTGGTATTCCATAACCTATAAAGTTATTTCCAAAAGGATAAAGACTTGCTGATTTTTCTATGGTTTCAAAGATTTCTTTGTTCGTTGCATTTGGTTTTTTCTCCCACAAACATGCTGCAAAACCAGTAATATTAGGCGCAGAAAACGATGTGCCTGTAAGAGAATAACAAGCAACATTTGGCTTTAAAAACTCTACAAAGTCAGCTCCTATACTGCTATAACCCATTTTTAACCCAGCTCCATTCGTTGCACCCACAGAAAGAGCAAACGGACTATCCCCTGGTGTAGAAACAATTTTCCAATCGTCCCAGCCTTCATTTCCTGCCGACACTACTATCAAAATTCCTTTTTCATTGAAAGCTGTATTGACAGCCTTACTCACAACACTTGTTTTCCCATCCATCTGAGCAGTTTCATAGTTTTCTTTCTTATCATCAAAACCAACAGAATAGCCAAGTGAAGTATTTATTAGCTTTACTCCTGCACTATCCATCCATTCCATAGCAGCCACCCAATAATCTTCTTCTGAACGTGTTTCTGTTACGCCGTGGTCTGTTCTGGCTAAGTAAAATTTAGCTTCCGAAGCAGCTCCTACTTGTTTAGCATATTTTTCATGTCCTCCTATCATTTCCAAAACTGTTTTTCCGTGAGAATCGTCAGAAGTTTCTTTTTCTCTGAAAAGGTCTTTCTGTTTTGGGTTTACAAAATCACGCATTCCTAAAATACGACTTGAATCCAAATGTTTCAAATAAGGACTTTTATCACTACCATAAAACCCAGCATCAATCACACCGATAGTAATTCCTTTTCCTGTTAGTTTTTGTTCTTCAAATACAGGCAATTCTAGCTGCTGCATTGCCCTGCCCATTTCTTTTTTTTGTTGTTTGGAATAAGATGTAATTTGCCATTTTGTAGTGAGAGGTTCTAAGTGGGTTACGAATGGAAGATTTTGAACTCTTTTTACTTCTTCATCATTGAGGTAGATAGAAACAGCATTGAGCCATTTTGACTTGATGAGTACTTTTTCTGTTACTGTATTTTCTATATTTGAAATAAATTTTTTATTTATTGAAATATCACTATACTGCCACAACGGAAGGTTTTGTAATGTTCTGTTTTTGATAGTTTGTTCTGAAATAGCAGTTGTGTAGTCGTGATGAGTAGTGTCTTTTTCAGATAAGAAAACCCAGTATTTGGTTTTGCCAAAATAATCAAGATGCTGTGAGAAAGCAGATTCAGAAAGGATACATTGTAAAAAAATGATACAAAATGCAGCCAAAAAAGGATAGTTACGTATATTCATAGAGAGATGTAATTAAAGTTGTTTTGAAAAATACAGAATTATAGAGAAAATAGAGAACGAAAATGCTTTTTTATAAAAAAACACTTACATCTTGAAAACAATAGAGAGCATAAAAATAGTAGTGTAAATTTATCACTAATCATTTATAACTTATCATTAACTCTTCATAATTTGTTCCAAAATGCGTTTTAGGTCAGTCAATTCATATAAGATTAGCGATACAGAACACCAACACTTTTTGTTAGAAAACAGAAATGACCCTGTTACAGGCGATAGTTTTTTGGAAGGTGATGAGGTAGTATTTTGTAGTGTCTGCAAATCTGCTTTTTTAAAAGACTCTTGGCAATATATGGGAAACAGACATTGCGACCAACGTTTTACGTTGCCTGTTTTTCCTAAAGCTAAAAAACTGACTCTTCAAAAACCTATTGAATTGCCTTTTGTTTTTGCTGATACTGACCACAGAAGCTCTGCATTTTTTATAGATTTATTTATTGTTACCTGTCTTCTAATATTTAGCCTAACCTTATCTACCAAGTTATCTATAAAACTGGGAGGTGAACTATATTTTATAGGTGTTTTTCTACTTTTTACATTTAGAGATAGCCTTCTGATAAATCGAAGCATTGGTAAGGCTTATAAAGGACTTTATTTCATTGATACAGCAACAAATCTTCCTGCTAGTTTTTGGCAAACACTAGGTAGAAATATTCTTTATTGGGTTATGAATGGGATATTTTTGCTAGTAGCCGTTATTTTATTAAAAATAAGAGAAGACTTTATTGATGCAGATATATTTATGTATCTATCAATAGTGGTGGCAGTGATTGTGAATGTTTTTTATGTCAATCAGAATTTGGAAAAGAATTACTCTTGGTTTGATAAACTACTAGGAATACGATTGGTAAAGAAAAAGTAGGAGTTTGAATAGCTCTTACTTTTTTGAACAGATAAGAAAAATCTTAGAACTTAAACCTAAGAAAACCGAGTGCAAAAGAAAGATTGTTACCCCCATTTTCTAAGTCGCCAATAAAAGAAGAAATATCTTGAGTACTAAACCCAGCCTCATAGTGTCCTCTGCGTGCGTTGTAAGTAATACCAATAGGAATATTGATATTAAAATCTTGATTGCCTCCTGTACTGATTCCAGATGAAAGTGTAAGAAGTTTGTTGAGCTTTAAATCGCCTCCAATAGCATATAAATTACTAGCCAAACTACCAGGGGCATCTATATTTAGTGGTACTAAAATATCAAAACCTAAGTGAGCTGTTTTGAAAAACTCATAGCTTGCTCCAAAACGAGCCATAGCTGGCAGTTCGTCGTCAAACTTTTCACTGCCTTCCCAAGATAGAGCAGAGCCCTCTCCTCCAAGTTGAAATGTTTCAGGTGAATAGGTAACAAAGTTGTAATTATCAAAACCAGTTCCTTGAATTTGATTCAAAACTCCTTCATTATTCAGATTATATACATTTCCTGTCCACGTCATTTTTCCGTAGTTAATAAGAGCTGCTCCTAAGTACAAATTTCTCTTGATTACAACATTCAATCCGACATCAATCCCATAACCGTTACCAATAGGTTTTGGAAAAGCAAAGCGAGAAAATCCTTTTTTAGGCTCATATCCTACATTAGTAGAGCTAGGAATATCAAAACCTTCTACTGGAAAAGAAGGAGAAAGAGCTATTGTTTCTCCTACAAACTCATTGTTTTGAGCTTCTAAATCTATAAGTGTGATTCCACTAATATATCTTGCTCCAAGACCTGCAAACACTTGAACATTGTAGCTATCAAATATTTTGGCGCCATAGGCTACATTGTATTCTCTTGTCCAAAGCATTTGAATCGTAGAATTATTCATCACTTCTCCATACTTGACAGAATCTGGGCGAAATCCGAAGACAACTTGGTCTCTTTGGGTTGGGGTTACAGAAGAATTATTGTCTATAACTTCTCCATTAGAAAGCAAAAGCGAACTAAAAAAAGGAGCATTTTGTCCTAAAAAGAGAATTTGGCTAAGTGTAGGGTTTGTTTTACTGTAAAAATCTAGTTTATCACGAATACTGAAAGCTAGTCCCCCATATTTTTCAGAACTTAGATGAAGTCCAAAAAGTGTAGCATTAATAGTAGTAGAAATAGGATTTGTTGCTAAATCTGCAGCAGCTTGTTCTTTTTGAGCATAAGAGAGTTGATAATTGTTTCCTCCATTAAATGTTTTGGGAAAGTAACTTCTTAAAATTTGTTCAAAGGTTACATTCTCTGTGTAGAACCCAATATTACCCTCTAAAAAACCAATAGTTACATAAGGGTCTCTAAAACTCTTACGAATAGCTAGGTTAGCAGGATTTACACCGATAGCTTGATAATCTGTTGAAAAAGTAGTAGCCACACCTCCTCTACCTGTTACGGCATAAGACGTCAGTTCTTGTCCAAAGGCAGCCATAGAAAACATCAACAAAAAGAAAGTTACAGAAAAAGCGAATACTTTTCTGTAGTAGTTAGTTTTAAAACAGGAGTAAAGTTGTAGGAGGTAGATGGATTGCATTTATTTTTTTGTTAGTCTTTAGCTGATATGGATGTTACTTGCAGCATTAGCTACTCTGTTTTATAAATATTCAAATAAAAATATAGAGAAAATATTGTAGTAAAAAAGAATACAGTCTTATTTTTAGAATTAGTACCAAAAATTACTTAGTTTCTGCCAAACAAACAACTTTATTGAGCTTTTAATTATCTATTTTTGAAACGAATATAAATTTACGACTATTGAATAGACTTATTCCTATTTTATGAAAAAAAGTTATTATAGTATCGGTATTATGTCAGGTACTTCATTAGACGGGCTAGATATTGCACTTTGTAAGTTTGAAAACGATAGAGAAAAGCAAAACAAGACTTCATTGTGGAAATATGAAATTATCAATACGCAATTTGTGGAATACAAACCATTTTGGAAAGAAAAACTACAAAACGCACATTTTTTATCAGCCCTAGAACTAAAAAAGTTAGAAACTGAATGGACAGATTTTGTGGCTGAAAATGTAAATAATTTTGTTTTGCAAAGTAAAGAGTTTAATTTCTCTAATTTAGATTGTATTTCCTCTCACGGACACACTATTTTTCATCAGCCTGCCCAAAATAAAGGAGAATTAGGTTTTACTTTACAAGTAGGAAATGGTGCAATGTTGGCAGCCAAAACAGGCTGTCAAGTGGTTTGTGATTTTCGCCAAACCGATGTTGCTTTAGGGGGGCAGGGTGCGCCACTTGTTCCGATAGGCGACGAGTTGTTGTTTGCTGATTATGATTTTTGCTTGAATTTGGGAGGAATAGCAAATATTTCATTTAACACATTCCATCAAAATAAAACTTCTCGTATTGCCTTTGATATTTGTCCGTGTAATATGGTATTGAATTTTCTTTCTAACCAGCTGGGTTTTGCGTATGATAAAGGGGGAAAGTTAGCAAAACAGGGTAAAATAGATAAAAAATTACTTCAAAAATTGAATCATCTGACTTTTTATAGTGAAAGCTATCCTAAGTCTTTGGGAAGAGAATGGGTAGAACAAAATATTTTTCCTTTACTACATCTACCTCAAAATATAGAAACTGTGGAGAGCCAACAAAAAATAAAAGATTTCTTACACACACTAACCTATCACTCTGCTTTTCAGATAGCAGAAAGTATCAAAAAGACAGAAGGAGGTTTAGAAAAATCTATCAGAAAGAAAAGGAAAGTCTTGGTTACAGGAGGAGGAGCATACAATGATGTATTAATTCATTATCTGAAGGAATTGTCTCCACAAGTAGAAATTTTGAAGGGAAACTCTACATTAATTGCCTATAAAGAGGCTCTAATTTTTGCTTTTTTGGGTGTTTTGAGACTTAGAAAACAAACCAATACACTTGCAACAGTTACAGGAGCAGTAAAAGATAGCTGTGGAGGAACAATTTATTTAGCTGAACCTATGACGTTTTCATCTTCTTGAGCAACAGATTGAGAAACTGTTTGAACTGAGTAGTTGTATTGTGGTGCTTCTTCTACATTTATAATAGCATTTTCAGTAGTATTTTCTTTTGTCTGTCGTTCTTTTATTTTGATAGTCAATGCAAAAATAAATAGTGGTAAGATAATAAGTGCAGAAACTTGGAGAGTTGTAAGTTTGAACTTTTTCTTGACAGTAGATACTAATGTAGAATTACCCATTATGTTTTTTGCTAAAAATGCCTTATCTGTGAATAACTTCAATATTTTAAAAAAATATGTAGTACAAGTGTTATTCTAAAGAACAATAATTAAAAAAATATATTTGTGTTGTATGTTGTTAGTGCAAATGTAGTGCTTATTTTTGATAAAAAAAATTACATTGTGTTTTTTAGGATGTTTTTTCGTTAAATTTCACTTCTAAACTGATAAAAACTATTATTTATCCTACTATTCTAACGTGAAATTGGGATTAAAACAAGGTTTTTATTTGTTTAAAACAGATGACATAGTTTTTGGTCTGCTCTAACGAGACTGACCTAACTTTATTAAGGTCAGACTGATAGGTCAGTACCGATATACAAAAAACACACTATCATGTATTGATAATCAATAAATATAATCCCAAGTTCACGTTATTCTAACACAAAAAAAGCCCATATTGGGCTTTTTAATTAAATGTACGTGTTATAGTTTACCTAAACAATTACTCTTTTTCTTTGTCTTTATCAAAAGCATTTTCTCTACCATCTCGTTTTTTTGCTCTGCTTTCTCTACTTTCTTTAATGATAGCTTCTCTTCTTTGTTCTGCTTTTTCGGCTAATTGGTCTTCTAAAGATTCGTAAGCTGAGATAATATGACGAACAAGTTTATGACGAACCACATCTTTTCCAGAAAGCTCTACAATAGAAATTCCCTCAATATCTCTAAGAATCTTAACAGTTTGGGCAAGTCCAGAAGAAACGTTTCTTGGTAAATCTACCTGCGACATATCACCAGTGATTATCATTTTTGAATCTAATCCTAAGCGAGTGAGAAACATTTTAAGTTGCATTGTTGTCGTGTTTTGTGCCTCATCTAAAAGAACAAAAGCATTGGAGAGCGTTCGCCCACGCATATAGGCAATCGGTGCAATTTCAATGACATTTGTATCTTGATAAAATTTGAGCTTTTCAGGCGCAATCATATCAGCCAAAGCATCATAAATCGGACGCAAATAAGGGTCAATTTTTTCTTTCATATCACCAGGAAGAAAACCCAAACTTTCTCCAGCTTCCACAGCAGGGCGAGTGATGATTATTTTTTTGACCTGTTTATTTTTCAAGGCACGAACAGCCAAAGCAACAGCAATATAGGTTTTTCCTGTTCCTGCTGGACCGAGTGCAAAAACGACATCATTGTTTGTTGCTGCCGTTACAAGTTCTCTCTGATTAGGAGTTTTTGCTTTGATAGGTGTGCCCTGTACGCCATAGACTAAGTTTTCATCTTTTTGGCGTGCTTGCGAAATCATATCAGCATCTTGCTCAATATAACTTCTGACATCTTCTACTGAAACCAAACCGTATCGATTGTAGTGTTCTAAGAGAAGATTAATAATTTCGTTGATGTGTAAGAGTTCGGGACGATTACCTTGTATGCGAAGTTCGTTTCCACGAGCCACTATCTTACTATTGGGAAAAGAGAGTGAAATTTCTTTGATATTTCTGTTTTCGACACCCAAAAAATCCACTAACGAAATATCCTTTAAAGGTATTATTTTTTCTACCAAATTGAATAAATTTAGATTTTAGAATAATAAGTTCAGAAGAGAAAAAATAAAATAATTGAATCTGAACCTAAATAAATTTTGAATTACAGTATAAGCACAACTCAAATATAAGTTATTTAGTTCTAAATTAATATAAACTTAGGTATAAATATTACTCATCATACACCCCTACTGTCATGGGAGTAGTAACTACTTCGTTACTCACATTCAAATTTCTATCAGCAATACTTATTTTATATCTCAAAACATCGTCTTTCTGGATAGGTGAAAAACTGGTGGTAAAAAGTGTAAGCGAATACCTCAAATCTCCTTCTAGGGCAGTTTCTTTTTCTAATGTGTTCAGCACTGGAAAGCGTGAATCAAGATTGAAGTTTTCAGAAGCAAAAGTTACAGGACGAAACTCTCCATCTTCTTCTAAGCGTTCTACTTGTGCAAAAAAATTATTTCTAAAACGATTGACTGTGCCATCTGGGTTTCTTTCTGAAAAAGGAGGCAGCGTATCAGTAGAAGTGAGTCCTAAATCTCCATCACCATCTTGAAAAAACAATGTAATAACTACTGAATCTACATTGGTTCTTGCTTGACTAGGCAAGTTTTGAAGACTTACAAATTCTATTTGTGGTGTATCTGGATATTCTGGTTCGGCAAAACAGCCTGTGAGAAAAAATAATGTTAGAAATAAAATAGAATTAAGAGCTAGATTGACTTGACTAGAAACTGAAATTCGAAAGTTGAAATTTGACTTACTCATATATAATTGACTGTAAAGTTGTAGCTAAAAAAAATGATTCTTTCATCGTAAATATACGACGAAAGAATCAAAACTGATGTTGCACTAGAAATGTTAGATAGCCATATTTATAGATTATGCCTTAACAGCTTTATCAGTAGCTTTTTTATCTAAAATCTCTTTAAAAAATTTGTATGTTCGCTTTAATCCTTCTGCTCTATCAACTTTTGGAGACCAGCCCAAAATTTCTTTTGCCTTCGTTATGTCTGGGCAGCGTTGTTTTGGGTCGTCTTGTGGCAAGTCGTGATAGACAACTTTTTGAGATGTTCCTGTGAGTTTGATAATCTCTTCTGCAAAGTCAGAAATAGAAATCTCACTAGGGTTGCCTATGTTCATTGGTAAATGATAATCACTCAAAAGAAGTCTATAAATTCCTTCTACCAAATCATCTACATAGCAAAACGAACGAGTTTGAGAACCGTCTCCAAATACAGACAAATCTTCTCCTTCAATTGCTTGACGCATAAATGTAGGCAAAACACGTCCATCATCTAGGCGCATACGAGGGCCGTAGGTATTGAAGATACGAATCATACGAGTTTCCACACCGTGTGCATTGTGGTATGCCATTGTGATAGATTCCAAAAAGCGTTTGGCTTCATCATACACGCCACGAGGACCAACAGAGTTTACATTTCCCCAATATTCTTCTTTTTGAGGGTGCACTTCTGGGTCGCCATAAATTTCAGAAGTAGAAGCTACCAAAATTCTAGCTTTTTTTGCTTTGGCAAGTCCTAAAAGATTGTGTGTTCCCAATGCCCCTACTTTAAGAGTTTGGATAGGCATTTTGAGATAATCAATAGGAGAGGCAGGAGAAGCAAAGTGTAGAATATAGTCTAAATCATCAGGCACATGCACAAACGTAGTAATGTCATGATGATAGAATTTGAAGTTAGGTAGTTCAAAAAGATGTTCAATATTTTTGATATTTCCCGTCAAGAGGTTATCCATTCCGATAACATAATAACCTTCTGCAATAAAACGGTCGCAGAGATGAGAACCTAAGAAGCCAGCTGCACCTGCAATAAGTATTTTTTTCATTCGTAAAAGTAAAGTCTGTTTTGAAAAACGATGATAGACAAATTTACGGAAAATCTAGGGAAGTTTCTTATTTTTAGTATTCTATTCCTGTTCTTTTTCTTCATCAGAATGAGGTGGTAACTCCCTTTTTTCTGATTTTACAGGTAGTTCTTTGGGCTTATCAGATTCGGCTATTAATTGTCTATTTGTCTTTGGTTTATTAGCTGATTTATTTATTAATTCATTCGTGATTGTCCCACTTTCTATTGATTTTCCTACTTCTTCTACAATTTTACTACTAAGTTGTTCTATTTCTTTTTTCTTGAATAAGCCACTATTATTCATATCTTTCACAATATCCAGTCTATCTCTTAGTTGTTGAATTTCTAGTTTATCTATTTCACTCATTTTTTTAGCCTTATGCAAATCTCTATTTATACAATGATTCCAAACTGTACTAAAGGCATTAGCGATATATTTTACAACATTTACTTTATCTAACTGACTAGCTATTATTTCTATCCATACTTGTGCATCGCTTCCACTATCAAGTAATAAAATTTTAGGTTTCTCAACAGTTACAGTTGGGTAAATTCTAATGACAATTTCAATAATTGAATCTATTAAATCCTTTATCAAGTTTATTCTCAAACTTAGCTCATCTAACGTCAGGTTTTCATCTTTTACTAATTGTAGCATCAGGATATTATTATTTTCCGCTTTTTGCTCATCTATTTTATCTTCATCATTAAAAATATCTTTTTGAGGTAGCAGATACTCATCAGTTATCGCTAGTAACAACGCTAAAGTTTTATGTAAAGCTAGAAAGCTGCTTGTTATGTTAGAATTTAAAAAAGTATACAACCCATCATTTATATGACGAACCTTACTAATTAATTCAACGAAAATATCTGTTGTATATATTTCGTGAATTTCAGTTTCCATCAAAATTTCTTTTTCTCTTTCTGAAAGGTGGTCATAACCTGTTTTTGATTCTAATAAAAGAGCCATTAATGTTTCGTATGATACAGTATTTTCGCTACTATCATAGCTCAAAGAATCAATAATTTCAATTGTTTGAAGATTATCGACGATGTTATTAATTATTTCTCTTAGCTTTGTTCTTTGCATATTCTTATTTTTTCATTTTGTTAAAAACTAAATCTCATAAACCACCCTTACTTGATACTGAGAAAAATGATGTTTTACCTTATCAAAATCTTTTGTAAAGCCTAAAATAAAACCTCCACCTCCTGCGCCACAGAGTTTTAAATAATAATCATCAGTTTGTAAGCCGTATTTCCACAAAGGACGGTAGAGCGACGGAATCATAGGCTGGAAGTTTTTGTATTGAAAATGAGATAAATCACTTAGGTTTTTAAACATAGCTTCCAAATCATTTGCTAAGAATGTTTCTATACATGCATTGTTTAGTGGTATAAATTGATTTTGGCAGGCATTTGCAAAGTCTTGATTTTTACACTTTTCTAAGAAAAGATTTACTAAAGGCTCTGTTCGGCGTGGTCTGCCTGTATTGAGTAAAAATACAGCTCCTTTATTTGTAGTTTCATTCGTTTCGAAGTCTGGAATCTGAGTTACTTCAATATGCTGTTTACTCTTTATGAGCAAAGGCATATTCAGATAACAAATCAGAGGGTCAAAGCCAGAACTAGAGCCATGAAAATGACTTTCCATTCTAGCAAAAACCTTTTTTAAATCGCTAATTTCTTCTCTTGTCGGAACGCCATTCGCAATGCGTAGCTTTTTACGTGCATAACGCTGGTACATTGCAGCCGTAAGCGACCCCGAACTTCCTACTCCAAAACCTTGTGGAATAGTAGATTCGAAAAATAAACCCTGTTCTAAATCAAAATCTAAAGAAGTAAAGTCAAATTCTATGGGAAAGTCTTCTTCTTTTGAGAGTTTTTTGAGATAATCTCCAAATGTTCTGAGTTCCTTATTGGATTGAATAATCTTTGAAGAAACTTGTGTTACATTTTTAAAAACTAGCCTTCCTTGAAATAAATCATAAGGAAGAGCAAGTCCCATCGCTTCGTGAATAATACCATATTCACCGAAAAGCAAAATTTTTGAATTAAAAAAAGGAGATTTCACTGTAAATAATTTAAGAATTACGAATTGCAGATTTTTTTATACTAAAAAATATTTCAACTACACAATAACAAAAGGCAAGGTTCAGTTTCGTACTGATTACTGATTACTGATTACTGATTACTGATTACTGATTACTGATTACTG